>JBGTLX010000672.1:0-8828 GCA_041743855.1 Rhizobiaceae bacterium
CGCCGGGACTATCAGCGAGCGCTGGTGATCAGCCCCGGCTCGCGCGAGATCGAGGAGCGGCTGGCCGCGCCGCCCGTCAGGAAATGGCGTCTCGATCTCGGCAGCGAGATGAGCGATCTTTCCAGCGGGCGGGGCACGTGGACGGACAGCGTCACCAGCCTCTCATACAGGCTGAACCCAGAGACGACGATCAGCGGCCGCACGCGGGTGGCGACCCGGTTCGGAAGGACCGATCTGCAGATCGAGGGTCGCATCGACCACGCCTTCGCCGCCTCCCTCTCGACCTATGCCCTCGTTGCCTCCACGCCCGATGCGGATTTTCTGGCACGGTTTTCACTGGGAGCGGGCGGTTCATGGCGGGCGATCCAACGACAGGATCGTTTCGGGCCGATCTTCCTCAATCTCGACGCTCGCTACGACGATTTCGACACCACCCGGATCACGACGATTTCGCCGTGGATGCAGACGTATCTGTTCGATGAGCGTATCGCCCTCTCGGCGCGGTGGGTCCATGCGGAGGACGACATCGGTACGGTCGCCGACGGCTATGTCCTTCGAGGCGATCTCACCGCGACGGAGCGCCTGCGGTTGTTTGCCGGCTATGGCGACGCGCCGGAGATATCCGAAGGAAGCCTTGTGGACACACGAACAATATTCGCCGGCGCATCCTTCGATATCACGGACCGGTTTTCGATCAGCGGCACCTTCGCGCACGAGCAGCGCCCGACTTTCGAACGTGACACATTCGGCTTTGGCCTGACGGCGCGGTTCTGAATGCTGTCGTTCATCTGGACAACTTCGATCGCGCTCAGCGCGCTGTCGTTGGCGGTCATGCTGTTGCTGATACTGCGTCGTGTGCTGCATCAGCGCCGCACGATCGACGATGCCGATGGACGCAAGCGGCTGCTCGAGGCACTCATCCGCTTCTCGGGCGACAGCGATGCCGGGGCGTTGCAGCGGGCGATAGGTTCCGTCCGACCGCATGTGGCGGTTGATAGCGGTTTCGAATTCCTGGCGCTGCTGCGCGGCGACGAGCACGCGCGGATCGTCGGGATTCTCGTCGAATCCGGGCTCGCGTCCCATATCATGGCCCAGTTGAAAAGAGGCAACGAGGCGGCGCGCATCCATGCCGCGGAAATGCTGGCCGTCCTGCCCCCCGAACCTGGCATTGCGGAACTGTCTGCGGCGCTCGACGGCGACCGGTCGCGTGAGGTGCGGATCGCTGCGGCGATCTCGCTTTGCGACCTTGGATCCTACCAGCCGTTGCAACTCGTCCTCGGGAAAATCGGCGTTCGCGGCCAAAGGTCGAGGCGGCTGATCGAGCTGTTCAGCCGGTTTTCCTCGGAACGAGTCGGAGAGCTGACCGCTTTTGCGGTGCGCGAGGATGAGCCTTCCTTCGTACGGGCAGCGGCGATCGAGGCGCTGGCGCGAACCGGCGACCTAAACCTTGCGGACTTCTTCCGCCATGCAGCGGGCGATCCCTCCAGCGACGTCTCGGCCGCCGCGATCCGCGCGCTCGGGACCACTGGTCATCCCGATGTCGGGGCCATTGTCGCAGAAGCGATGGCGAGCAAGCATTGGGAAGTTCGCGCCGACGCGGCCGACGCGGCGGGCAGACTTGGCGGCGTCGAGATGATCGATGCGCTTGTCGGGCTGCTCGATGATGAGGAATGGACCGTCCGCTATTCGGCCGGGCGAGCGATCCGCCAACTGAACACGACGGGCCTCGACACGCTGCGGCGCTTGGCCTCGAGCGACAGTTCGCGCACGCAGCGCATGGCATCGCTCGTTCTTGGAGAGGGGCAAGCCGCATGATCACCGGCTGGAGCGATCAGGTCATTTTCGGCGTGACCATCGTGTCCTGGGTCGTCATCGGTTCGGGCATGGCTCAAACGACGGTCTATCTTCTGCAACTCGTCATTGCAGGCTATGCCCTGTCCAGGCGGCCGCCCGTGGCGCGCTCGGCGCTCCTGTGGCGCCGATACGTCGACGTTGCGCCGCCGATCGCCTTGATCGTGCCGGCCTACAATGAGGAATTGAACGTAGTCGAGAGCGTGCATTCGATGCTCGCTCTCGAATACCCGAATTTCGAGGTCATCGTCGTCAATGATGGGTCGAAGGACCAGACGCTGGGGCGCCTCGTCGATGCATTCCAACTCACCCGGTTCGAGCGCCCTTATGACGATGTCCTGACCCACCAGCCCATCAGGGGGCTGTATTCCTCGCCCATGACCGAACGGCTGTTTGTCGTCGACAAGGAAAACGGGGGCAAGGCCGACGCCCAGAATGCCGGTATCAACGTCTGCCGGGCGCCGATCTTCTGCGTCATCGACGGCGATTCGATCCTGGAGCCGGATGCCTTGATCCGGGCCGCGCAGCCGTTCATCGACGATCCGGAACGGACGCTCGCCGTTGGCGGCACGATCCGCATCGCCAACGGCTCGCGCATCGAGAGCGGCAGGGTCAAGGAAATCCACCTGCCGACGCGGCTCCTGCCGCTGTTCCAGGTGGTCGAATACCTTCGGGCATTCTTGATGGCCCGGCTGGCGTGGAGCCGCATCAACACGC
Source organism: Rhizobiaceae bacterium (assembly GCA_041743855.1). GTDB lineage: Bacteria > Pseudomonadota > Alphaproteobacteria > Rhizobiales > Rhizobiaceae > JBGTLX01. The sequence goes on from JBGTLX010000672.1 coordinate 2,569, forward strand.
TGATGCTTGTTTCGGGAGCCTTCGGCGTGTTCCGCCGCGCCGAGGTGGTGGCGGTCGGCGGCTTCACCAAGGGCTCGATGGGCGAGGACCTTGACCTGGTCATCAAATTGCATCGCTACATGATCGACAGCAAGCGGAAGTATCGCATAGAATTCATTCCGGAGCCCGTCTGCTGGACCGAAGCGCCCGAGTCGCTCAGCGTGCTTGCTCGCCAGCGGTCGCGATGGCAGCGCGGCGCGCTGGAATGTTTCTTCCGCTACCGGTCGATGTTGTTCAATCCGCGCTACGGCCGCGTGGGCTTCCTCGGCTTCGGCCATATCCTCATCGTCGATGTGCTCGGGCCGATCATGGAAGTCATGGGATACATTCTTATGCCGGCCTTCTGGCTGCTGGGCATCCTGTCCTTCGAGCATTTCCTGGCGTTCACCGCCCTGGTGTTCACTTACGGCGTTACGGTCAGCGTCTGCTCGCTGATCCTGGAGGAGGCCGAACTGCGACGCTTTCCCCGCGCGCGCGACCTCGCGGTGTTGACCGCCGCCGCCGTGTTGGAGAATTTTGGCTATCGTCAGCTCAACAACATCTGGCGCGTGAAGGGCTACTGGCAATACCTTCGCGCGGATCAAAACTGGGGAGAAATGACACGAACAGGGTTGTCCGGCTCGCCGAAATAGCGCGTCTCGACCCGGCCGCGTCAATCAGCTGCCATGCGTTCCAATTCGTCGACAAGCGCCTCGAAGGCAGCGCAAATTGCCGACGTGTCGGCATCGCTGATCAACTGGGTCTCAAGACGAGAAGCCCGCTCGCTCAAAACGGGAAAGCCAAACGTCCCGCCGGCACCGGCCAGTGAATGGGCTGTCTTGAGCAGGTGGTCCCGATCGGTTCCGGGGGCGGCGATACGGCCTTTACCGGCCACGCCACGCAACATCGGCAGTTCCTCGCGGCATCGCAAAAGGAACTTCGCTCTTAGCGCGGCAAACGGATCGGTCGAAATCGCGCGACTCCTTCGGCTCCACATCTTGGCACAGCAGCAGGTGCCAAAGCTGCTCCAAGGCAACTTGTCAATCGGCGCTGACTTTGACTCCGGTCGCGTCGTCGTCAAGTCCGCGGCGAGGTGGAACGCCATAGCCGCCTGATGCATTCGCTCGATACGCCAGCGCTGCGTCGTGCAAACGTTACTGCAACAAGCCTTTGAGTTGCGGCCGGCCAATATGCAGTTCATTTGTACGTCCCGGACCAGCCCGCGGACGGGGAAGCCGGCGTCAGTGCCGCCGCCACGTCCGCTCCCGCGGCGGGGTTCGATTCGTCCGCCGGATCGGGCGGAATTCTCGGCGCGAGGACTGGGCGGAAGTGATCGGCCGCAAGCAGCCGGTCGGCAGCCTTCTACTTCCCGAGGATGCCGCCGGTCTCATTGCATTCTTAATATCCGAGGACGCCGCGATGATGACCGGCGCGATCATCGATCTCGATCAATTTGTCGCAGGTACTGTCGATGACAATCCCGGCGCCAGGTAAACGACAATTCACAACAAGCGGTCGGACTTGCCTACGGCCTTTGCAACGAGTTCCGTTATCCAACCAGCCGTCGTCGCGGAAGAGCTCAACAGCAGGAAACCTGGTTCGCGTCCTTGCCTGAGTGGTCTTTGCCCGGACGCCACGAAGGCGCTCCGACGATGAAGTCGGTGGTGCTGAATACCGCCGGATGAGTTTGGACGCGCGCGAAGGTCGACTGCCGTCTATCCTCTATTGGGGCCACGCCGAGCGAGATCGATGCTTCAGCAGATGGCGTTGCCCATGCGTCAACCGCAGCAAGGAGGCGTTCCGCTGCGTGAGAAGTTTGGGTTGGCAATTTGATGGAAGTGTAGCAAAGGTTCGAGCACTCATACCCGCCAAGTCTCAGCTAGAACTGGGATGCGCTTGGCCAGCCAGGGGGTCGAATGTCCAAGACTCGCATTGCCGATCTCGTTCTTGAGAGTGCGCTCGATTATGCAATCGTCACCTTGGATCTGCACGGCAACCTGACGTCATGGAGTAACGGCGCCGAGAGCATTTTTGGCTGGACGGAAAACGAGGTGCTCGGCAAGTCGGTCGATCTAATCTTCACAGCGGAGGACCGGACGAATGGTGTGGCGCAGACGGAAATGGGCAACGCGCTCTCCAAAGGCCGTGGCACCGACGAGCGCTGGCATGTACGCAAGGATGGGTCACGATTCTGGGCCAGCGGGGAGATGATGCCGCTTCAAGACGGCGGCCCAGTTGAAGGTTTTCTAAAGATTTTGCGCGACCGCACCCAGCAAAAAATGGCGCAGGAGTTGCAAGTCACGCTCAATCAGGAGCTTGGCCACAGGCTCAAGAATCAATTGGCAATGGTCCAGGGGATCGTCAATCAGTCCCTCCGCCGGGCCGATGACATTCAGAAAGCGAGACTAGCCATTGCCAATCGCCTTGGCGTCCTCGGTCGCGCTCATGAACTATTGTTGACGGGGTATGGCAAGCGCGCTGCGGTGCGAACTGTCGTGGAGAAGGCGATCAATCTTCATGAGGACCGACACACTAACCAGTTCAGCTTGGAAGGGCCGGTAATCGAAGTGGGTCCTGGCGCGGCTCTTTCGCTTGCCTTGATCCTTCATGAACTGACGACCAACGCTTTCAAGTATGGCGCTCTCTCGACCGAACAGGGATTAGTCGAAATCCGGTGGACGGTTTCTGTGATCGAGCACGAGCCGGTTTTCCAACTGTCGTGGCAGGAAACAAAGGGGCCCTCTGTCAATCCGCCGACGGCGATGGGTTTCGGGTCCCGTTTGATCGAGAGCGGTATTGCCGGCACCACCAAAAGCGTCGTGATGGATTACGATCCTGGCGGCTTGCGCTGCACAATACTTGTGTCGATGGCCGACTTCGAGTCGGAGAGTTGATTTGGCCCATTCGCGGTGGCCACGCCGGCCGTACGGACGCCGAGCAAATTCGCGCGTCGAGAGCGTCGCGCGCTTCATGGCAAACACGCGTTGGAGGACATTTCCACCGATTGAATGACGCACGCATCAAGCGCTGACATCACTCGATCGGTTGTAACACATCGGCAGGGCGCGCTCTGGATGCTCGTCGAACTGCCCAAGCATGTCGGTGGAATTCAACTGCTTGTGACTTTGCGTATTCATCGCAGCCGTTCATCCCGTTGCGAGCGATGAACGATCGTTAAAACCATTCATGGCTTAACGAACCCGAAAGGCATGAATGCGACCCTCACGCTTGATCGTTTATGCGATCGCGGAGTTCGATCCATGTGGCAGCCGCTTCTTGCGAATCTTGCCGTCGTTGCCATTGCCATCGTCGCTTGGTGCTCGATGGGTCATGTTGTCGTGCGACAGGGTGCAAAATCCGAAAGGTTGTTGTTCGGCGGTATTCTGGCGGCCGGGACGGTAGGATCAATGGTATTGTCCTATGAGGCCGCCCCAGGGGTCTTCTACGATCTTCGCGGCCCTCTGCTCGCCGTCGCCGGCTTTTTTGGCGGTCCGATAGCCGCGCTGATCACGACGACAGCTTCTGGTGCCTTTCGGATTTCTATGGGCGGCGCCGTTTTGTCTGGAATGATCGGCATCGGCCTCTGTACCGCTGTCGGCTTGGTGGGATATTCAATGCGCCGTTCGCGACGCATTGAAGTTCGGGACCTTCTCGGCCTGGCAATTGCCGTCTCTGTGACCAGTCTTTTGATCGTGGTTTTCGTGCCGGCCGAGGCGCGAGCGACCGTTCTTCCGATGATATGGGTTCCGGTCGTCATCGCATTTGTCGGGACGCTCACGCTCGGCTTCGTCTTGCTCCAGGAAGCCAGAACGCGAGAGTTGACGCTGGCCTACCAGCTATACAGGTCAATGGCCGACGTGCTGCCCGACTGCCTCAACGTAAAGGATGTCGACGGCCGATTTCTGGCTGCAAATCCGGCGACGGCCAAGCTGATGGGCGCCTCGACGGCGCAAGAACTGGTAGGAAGGACAGACTTTGACTTCTATGAACCGGATTTGGCGGTACGATTTCGCGAGGACGAGGCCGCCGTTCTCTCGAAGGGATACCACGCAACTATAGAACAAACTTATCGAAGGACCGATGGTTCGGTCGGCTGGCTGTCGACCATGAAGGCGCTCATCAAGGATGATGCCGGCCAAGTCCTTGGCATCATCACGCACAACCGCGACATTACCGCTGCAAAGCTGCTTCAGAACAAGCTGGAAACGACCAAGGCTGAACTCGATCAAGCGCTTGAGAACATGAGTGATGGCCTGGCAATGTACGATCGGCAAGGCTTTTTCCTTTTTTGCAATCGTCGCTACCAGGAATTGTTCCCGCGAACGGCGCATCTGCGCGTACCTGGCGCGAACTTCGCCGACATCATTCGCGCATCGATCCATTTCGGAGAAGAGAAACTTCTCGGGGGTCAGGATGTCGAAGCCCACGTAGTGGCAAAACTAGCCGGGCTCAGGGAGGACGGCGATCGGCTCGTCGAACTTTCCGATGGACGCTGGTTGTCCTCGCGCACCAAGGTGGTTGCGGACGGACGCACCCTGATGGTGGTATCCGACATTACCGAGCGGCGAACCTTCGAGAAAGATCTCGAACATCAAGCCTTGCACGATTCTTTGACGGGACTGCCGAACCGCGCCTTTTTCAATCGCGAACTCAAGCGATTGATGGACCAGTCACGTTCTACAGACAGCGAACTGGTAGTCATGATTCTTGATCTCGACCGGTTCAAGGAAGTCAACGATACGCTCGGGCATGCCGCTGGGGACGCTTTGCTTGTGGAAGTGTCGAGGCGTCTGGAAAGGGCGGTGCGTCGTGGCGATTTCGTGGCAAGGCTTGGTGGTGATGAGTTTGCCATCCTGATGCCATGCGAAACGGGCGGCACCGGCGACGTCAGCCTCGCTTCGCGCATCATGAAAGCATTGACCAAGCCAGTCAAGATCGGTGACGTGACCCTGCTTCCGTGTGGCACCCTCGGATATACCGTTTATCCCAAAGACAAGTCAGATTCGGATGGCTTGATGAAGCACGCCGATCTTGCACTTTATCAAGCCAAGTCGAGACGTCGAGGAACCTGGAAATCCTATGATCCGAATTGCGTCCCCGCTGCCCCTGCTGCGATAAAAGCTTAGGGGCTGTCCCAGGAGATTTCTTCTCCTGGGATGGCGCGTTGCGGCTAAGCATTCAAGCTAACGGCAATCCAGACGGCTGGCCAATTGAACTCCTGTGACAATCCGGATCCTCATTCGAAAAGTCCCGGATTGTCCGCTTCGATTGAGGGCAGATCCCTCAGAATTCCATTGAGGTGAACGCGCATAGCAGTAGCCGCGCCGTCGGCGTCCCGCGCGTCGATTGCCTTGACGATATCTTCGTGCTGATTGATGAGAAGCTGCATGGACGTCGGGTTGCGAAGCTGCAGATTGCAGACCCTGTCCATGTGAGCCTTGATGTCGGCAATGGCTGTCCATGCCAAGGCGCATCCCGCGCCGTTGGCGATCGCGATGTGAAAATGCTCGTCCTCCTTGCGGAAGGCGTTGTGATCGGAGGCGGCCATGGCCGCCTTCTGCTTGGCCAGAATTCCGTCCAGTTTGCGTCGGGTCCAACTGTCGAAATGCTCAGCAGCCCGGCGCGCGACGGCCACCTCTATCGCCTCGCGCACGAAACGCGCTTCCATCATCTGCCGCGCCGAAATCCGAACGACGACGGTTCCGCGGTTGGGCCGTATTTCGACTAGCTGCGACTTGCCAAGCGCAATCAGCGCCTCGCGTACGGGCTGGCGTGACACGCCGAGGCGGTTGGCGATGTCCTGCTCCGACAACCGCGCGCCTGGCTGCAACTCCAGCCGGATGATGGCCTCGCGCAAGTCCCGCTCAACCTGAGCCGCAGTCGTCTCGCCCGTCTCGATTTTCAGTGCTTCAAGATTCATGCGCTTGTCCGCGAGGCCTTGTGTTGACAGCAATCCATAACCACCATACTCTACCATACAATATTTGCGCCGTCACGTTCTAGTGGGCGGGAAACACGGGAAACGGGCTTAGCATCCCGCTTGAAGAATGAACCAATACTCCAATTTCATCGCTCCTGATCCTAGTGACGCCCGCCTCGCTAGTAAATCCCGCTACCGGATGGTCGTTAATGGCATGTCCGTCGACGCATTGTCGGGAAAAACACTCGACCGGACCAGTCCGGGCCATGCCGGCGTCACGGTGGGCGTCTGGCCGGAAGCGGCGGCTGAAGACGTAGCGGCC
>JBGTLX010000673.1:0-3017 GCA_041743855.1 Rhizobiaceae bacterium
CGCGGCCGGGCGACATGCCCGGCCGCGACTGGATCTGTCGCCTATGATCAGCCCTGCATATAGACGCCGCCGGCCTTCTTCAGGATTTCGTTGTACTGCTTGAAGATGCCCACCACCTTGGCGCGGGTTTCGCTTTCGGCCGCAATCTCGTCCCAGAATTTCAATGCGGCGTTCTCGACCTCGGCCCATTCGGCGGCCGGGATCGTCGTGAGCTTCAACTTGTCGCCGGTCGCGCGCAGCTTCGCCTCGCCGCCCCAGTACCACTGGTTGCGATAGGTGTGGCCGGCGTCCATGCAGGCGAGCCAGAGTTGCTTCAGATGCTCCGGCGTATCCGCCCATTTCTGCTCGTTGACGAACCACGATCCGATCCACGCGCCCGAGATGTTGTTGGTCGTGAAGTGTTCCGTCACGTCTGCCCAGCCGACCGTGTAATCCTCGGTGATGCCCGACCACGACATGCCGTCGAGTTCACCGGTCTGCACCGCCACCTGCACATCCTCGTAGGGGATCGACACCGGAACGACGCCGAACTGCGCGAGGAAACGGCCGGCGGTCGGGAAGGTGTAGAGGCGCAGGCCTTGCAGATCGGCGAGGCTGTTCAGCGCCTTCTTGGTGTTGAAGTGGCAGGGATCCTGGCCCGCCGCCGAGAGCCAGACGACGCCGCCGGCCTTGGCGTATTCTTCGCGCCAGATATCGGCGAGGCCGTACTGGCTAAACAGCACCGGCACATCGAGGATGTGCTTGGTGGCGAACGGGAAGTAGCCGCCGAACACCGAGATATCGACCGGCGCGGCCATGGAATCGTCGTCCGAGTGGACGGCGTCGATCGTACCCGCCTGCATGGCGCGGAACAGTTCACCGGTGGGGACGAGCTGGTCGGCGAAATAAAGCTCGATCTCCATCTCGCCCTTCGCCGCCTTGTTGAACATATCGACGGCAGGCTTGGTGACATGCGGTCCGAGCGCCGCCCCGGCATAGGTCTGGAGCCGCCATTTGATCGGCGTCGTTTGCGCCATCACATAGGGCGCAGCCAGGGTCGAGGCGCCGGCCGCGCCGGCCGTCACGAGCCCTGCCCTCTTCAGGAAACTGCGTCTGCTCTGTACTTTTTCCATTGTCTTTCCCTCTGGTTGATCAGCCTTTGGTCTATTTGGAATAGTAGTAGTTCGGAAGCCACGTCGCGATCTGTGGGAATATCCCGATGATCAACAGCGTGAACAGCATGATCCCGACAAACGGGACCACCGACCGGTAGATGTCCGGCAGCGTCACTTCCGGAGGCGCCATGGCGCGCATCAGGAAGAGATTATAGCCGAAGGGCGGCGTCAGATAGGCGATCTGGCAGGTGATCGTATAGAGAATGCCGTACCAGACCAGATCGAAGCCGAGCGCTCCGGCGAGCGGGATGAACAGCGGCGCGACGATGACGAGCATGGCCGTGTCATCGAGGAACATTCCCAAACCCAGGAAGGTCAGTTGCATCAGCACCAGCACCTGCCAAGGCTCAAGGCCCAGTTCGCCGAGAAAGAGATTCTCGATCGACTTGACGGCGCCCAGTCCATCGAAGACAGCGCCGAAACAGAGCGCGGCCGTGATGATCCAGAAGAACATGCAGGAGATGCCGAGAGTCTTGCGCGTCGTATCGTGGAGCACCGTCCAGTTGAGCCCGCCGCGCAACCATGCCGCCAGGATCGAGGAGACGGCGCCCACCGCCGAGCTTTCGACGAGGCTGGTCACTCCGGTCAGAAACAACCCGGTCATGGCGAGGAATATCACAAGCGGTATCAAGCCGGCGCTTAGCAGCTTGAGCTTTTCGGCGAGCGTATATGTCTCACGCTCTTCTTTTGGCAGCGGCGGCCCCAGTTCCGGCTGCAACCAACAGCGGATCGTGATGTAGAGAACAAAGAGCGAAGCCATCAGCAGGCCGGGGAAAACGCCCGCCATCAGAGATTGCCGACCGGCTGACGCGCAATCATGCCGTAAAGAACCAGCACAACGCTTGGCGGAATGAGGATGCCGAGCGTGGAGCCGGCCTGGATGACGCCCGTCACCATGACCTTGTTGTAGCCGCGGCGCAGAAGTTCCGGCAGCGCGATTGTCGCGCCCACCGCCATGCCGGCGACCGACAAGCCGTTGATCGCAGAGATGATCACCATCATGAAAATCGTGCCTATGGCGAGCCCCCCGCGCAAGGGTCCGAACCAGACGTGGAACATCCTGTAGAGGTCGTCCGCGATCTTGGATTCCGCCAGCATGTAGCCCATGAACACGAACAGCGGGAGGGTCAGGAGCGGGTACCACTTCATGACCTTGATGATCGCCGTGAACGGTATCTCGATGCCGCCGGTCCCCCACAGGAGCACGGCGGCGGTAGCGCCGACGAAACCGATCACAGCGAAAATGCGCTGCCCCGTCAGGAGCAGCAGCATCATGCCGGAAAACATCAGCGTTGCGATCAGGCCATAGCTCACGAAAGGGTTTCTCCCCTGAGCGACGCCCAGTCCTTGAAGAAGATGGAAATCGCCTGCAGCAACGTGAAGAAAATGCCGATGTTGAGCGCCACCTTGACGGGCCACATCAACGGCGCCCATGCCGAGAAGCTTTTCTCGCCGTACTGCAGCGCATAGATCAGCGACGAGACGCCGCCGATCTGCATCATGACCAGGAACCCGATCAGCACGATCGATGTGAGGAGGTCGATCCTTGTTTTCCCCCGCATCGTAAAGCCGCTGTAGAGCAGGTCCATCCGGACATGCTCGCCTTCTTTCAGCGTGTATGCCCCGCCGAGCGTGAAGTAGGCCACCATGAAAAACTGCGCCATCTCCACCGTCCACAGAGACGGCAGAAAGAACACTTTCATAATCGAGGCGTAAGACAGAATGCCGATCATCGCGAAGATCAGGTACATGGCGAACAAGCCCATAAACCTGCTCGCCGCGTCGATGACGCGCACATAGGTTTTAACGGCGCCAAGCACGGGCAGCTCCTTCCGCTCGAGCGTTGCCGGTGAAGGCGCGGGA
>JBGTLX010000674.1:0-2263 GCA_041743855.1 Rhizobiaceae bacterium
CAAGATGGACGCGGTGCTGCAGACCTGCCGCGAACGCGCCCGCCCGGTCGTGCTGACGGCGCTATCGGCCATTCTCGGCGTGCTGCCGATCGCTTTCGGCCTCGGTCTCGAGATCTTTCACCGTGAGACGACGATCAACGCGCCGTCGACTCAATGGTGGATCGCGCTGTCGTCGGCGATCGTGTTCGGCCTGTCCTTCGCCACGGCGCTGACGCTGATCGTGACGCCGTCAATGCTGATGGTTTTCACGCGCAGTAAGAACAGCAAGTTTTACGCATTTTTCCGGCGGTTGTTCCGTCAGCCTCCCGGCCTGATTGCCCTCCTGTTCGGACGAGGCCGCGGCCGCATCGTCGGCGAGGCCGCCGTCGATACCGCCTCATCGCCCGCCGAGCCGGCGGTAACCTACCCCAAGGCGGCGGAATAGCAGGCGCAAACCCCAGCAGAAATTGCGGTCGGGCTGGAACTTGCCGCGCACTTTGTGCATTGTTGTTTCATTGCAACAGTCTCATCGAGGGGTAATTCCATGACTTTGACCACCATCCTGATCATCGTGCTCATCCTGATCCTGCTCGGAGCCATCCCGGCATGGCCGCATTCGCGCGCCTGGGGCTATGGACCGTCCGGCATCATCGGCGTCATTCTTGTCGTTCTGCTCATCCTTGTGCTGATGGGCCGCGTCTGAGTTCTGGCCGGCGCGAGCGAAATTGATGAGGGCTCCCCGGCGGGAGCCCTTTTCTATGGTGACGCCTTTTCGAAATCGGCGCCGCGAACCAGGCCCGACATCACGAACACCACCAGAAGCAGCCCCGCGACCGCGATGAACACCGGTGCAAATCCGGTTCGTTCGCCGACAAAGCCTATTGCCGAAGGCGCGACCAGAAGACCGGAATAACCCATCGTCGTGACCACGCTCATGCCGGCGCCGGACGACACGCCCGGCTGATTTCCGGCTGCCGAAAACGCGATCGGCACCATGTTCGCTATGCCGATCCCGCAAAAGGCGAACGCCGCGATGGCCAGCCATGGCGACGGCGACAGTCCGGCGACCAGCAGGCCGGCAGCCGCGATCAGGCTGGATGCGCGCATCGTCGCGACGGCCCCGAAGCGGTTTCTGACCGCGTCGCCGAGAAACCGGATCACAGCCATGGTGCCGGCAAAGCAGGCGAAGGCGAAGCCGGCGGTGGCCAGATCGGCGCCCAGTTCCTGCCTGAGATAGAGTGCCGCCCAGTCGAGCACCGCGCCTTCCGGGATCATCGAAAACAACGCGATCAACCCCACCACATAGATCAGCGGATTGGTCGGCAGCGAGAATTTGCGCTGTTGCCGCTGCGCTTCCGGCTTGTCATCGACGGACACATGGGCCAGCGCCAGGGCCGTGATCGCCACGGCTGCGACTGTCACCCCCGCGGCATGCGCCAGATGTCCGAAATTCTGAATGGCGAGGCCGCCGAGGCCGCCGCCGGCAAAGCCGCCAAGGCTCCAGAAGCCGTGCGAGGACGACATGATGGCCCTGCCAAGCCGCCTTTCCACGATCACCGCGTTAGCGTTCATGGCGACATCCATGGCGCCGATCAGGCCACCGAAGAAGAACATGGCGACGGCGGCAAGCGGCACGTTGGGGGCGAGCGCAACGGCCAGCAGCCCCAGCGTGCCGACGGCCGCGAACCAGCGTACGATTTTTTGCGAGCCGTGCCGCGAAATCAGGTAGCCGCACCAGGACATCGCGGTCACCGCGCCCGCCCCGAACACCAGAATGAGCAGCCCGAGCGTGAACTCGCTGATCTCGAGCCTGGTCAAAAGCACCGGTATCTGCGGCGCCCAGCTTCCCATCAAGAATCCGTTCATGAAGAAGATAGCCGCCACCGCCCAGCGGCCGCGAATGGCGAGTGCGGCGGTATTTGTTGCGTCCATTCTAGGGATTCCGGGAGAAAAAGGTCGAGGCGGCGCGAACCTAAATCGCTTGGGGGGCGAGTCAACCGGAAATGGCGGAAAGCAGTTGTGCCAAGCGCGATCTTCCCCCTACCCGAGCACCACCAGCAGGTCCTTGGCGTCGATCTGGTCGCCGGTCTTGACCAGCACCTCCAAAATCGTTCCGTCGCGCTCGGCGTGCAGCGCGGTCTCCATCTTCATCGCCTCGATCGACAAGAGCACGTCGCCGGCCTTGACAGCCTGCCCGGCGGCGACTGCCAGCGTCGAGACAACGCCTGGCATCGGCGCGCCGACATGGGCCTCGTTGCCGGGCTCGGCCTTGCGCCGCGCCCGC
>JBGTLX010000675.1:0-3842 GCA_041743855.1 Rhizobiaceae bacterium
GCCAGGCGCCGGAACTGGCCGCCCGGGCCGAGCGCTGGGCGCGCGAGATCGACGCCATGGCCGAACACGGCCTGCGCTTCGACAAGGAGACGTCGAAAACCATCGGCAAGGCCGAGGCCCGCTACACGCGCTCGGGCCGGGTGGCGCTGTGGATTATCGCCCTGACGCTGCTTTGGATGGCTTTTCAACTAGCCTGATTGACTGCAATGCCAGCAGTGACTACGTTGCTGGCATTAGGAGATTTCAATGGCCGCGCTGACCGTCAGGAACGTCAACGATGAAACGAAGCAGGCGCTGCGGCTTCGTGCGGCAAGGCATGGCGTTTCGATGGAGCATGAAATCCGTACAATCCTGGACAACGTCGCACAGGCTGAACGGCCATCCGCGAGCGCCGAGGAAGATAACCTCTATGACGCTATCCGCCGGCTCGTCGAGCCATATGGCGGTTTCGAGTTGGAGATACCGGAACGTCAGCCGATGCGTGAGCCGCCGCTTTTCGAATGAGCTATCTGCTCGACACCAACATCGTGTCGGAGGCATTTCGGCCCCATCGCAATGCTGAGGTCGAAAGCTGGTTCAAACGAACACCGCGCAATCGCATTTTCGTTTCTTCGGTGACCAAGGCAGAGCTGCTTTTCGGTCTGGCGATTATGTCGGCCGGTCGCAGGCGGCTTGAGCTTTCCGAGGCGATGTTTAAGTTCCTTTCCTACGAGTTGAAAACGGAGGTCTTACCCTTCGGCTCGCGGGAAGCCGAACTTTTCGCCGAAATCGGATCCCACAGGCGGGCCAAGGGGCGACCGATCAGCCAGTTCGATGCCCAGATCGCCGCCGTCGCGCGATCGCATGGCTTGTCCGTCGTCACCCGAAACGTCCGTGATTTTGACGACTGCGGCGTAGAAATCATCGATCCTTGGCAGACCGCCACATGACACTCTCCGGCAAACGCGTTCTGCTCATAATCGGCGGCGGCATTGCCGCCTACAAATCGCTCGACTTTATCCGCCGTCTGCGCGAGCGCGGCGCGTCAGTGCGCTGCGTCATGACCGCCGCCGCGCAGGAATTCGTGACGCCGTTGTCGGTCGGCGCGCTCACCGCCGATCACGTCTTCACTGAACTCTTCGACCGGCAGGCCGAACACGATGTCGGCCATATCCGCCTGTCGCGTGAGGCAGATCTGATCGTTGTGGCGCCCGCTACCGCCGATCTGATGGCAAAGCTCGCCAATGGCCACGCCAACGATCTCGCCTCGACCGTGCTGCTCGCCGCCGACAAGACGGTGCTGATGGCGCCGGCGATGAACCCGAAAATGTGGAGCCATGCAGCCACGCGCCGCAACCGCGCCACGCTGGAGAAGGACGGCATAAAATTCGTCGGCCCGAACGCCGGCGAGATGGCCGAAAGCGGCGAGGCAGGCGAGGGCCGCATGGCCGATCCGCTGGAGGTTGTCGCGGCCATCGAAGCTTTGCTCGACGCATCCGCCAAGCCCCTGGCGGGCAAGAAAATCATCGTTACATCTGGCCCGACGCACGAGCCGATCGATCCGGTCCGCTATATCGCCAACCGCTCGTCCGGCAAGCAGGGCCATGCCATCGCCGCCGCTTTGGCGCGACTTGGCGCGGATGTCCGGCTCGTCTCCGGGCCGGTGGCGGTCCCCGATCCTGCCGGCGTCAAGACTATCCATGTCGAGCGCGCCGAGGAAATGCGCGACGCGGTCGAGCGGCTTCTCCCGGCCGATGCCGCGATCTTCGTCGCCGCCGTCGCCGACTGGCGCACCGAAGGATCGGCCGACGAAAAAATCAAGAAAGGCGACGGAACGCCGGTTCTGAAAATGGTCGAGAATCCGGACATACTGGCCTCGATCGGCCATCACGCGAAGCGTCCCTGGCTTGTCGTCGGCTTCGCCGCCGAGACGCAAAACCTGCTCGAAAACGCGCAGGCTAAGCTGAAGAAAAAAGGCGCGGATTTCATCGTCGCCAACGATGTCAGTCACGAAGGGGGCGTCATGGGCGGCGACCGCAACCGGGTCAGCATCGTCTCGAAAACCGGCGTCGAGGAATGGCCCGAAATGACCAAGTACGAGGTCGCGGCGCGGCTGGCGGCGCTTGTCGACGAAAAGCTGAAAACCATTATCGTCTGAGATTTGCCAGGCAATGTTGCTACGGGCCGGGCGGGATAGATGCTCGTCTGCCGTTTCGTTGGCCAGGAAGAGAAACCGGGAAAAAGTCCGTCCTGTTCACCGTACCGCCATGCCCGGTTGACGCGGCCCGCAGCACGTACCGAACACCGGACCTTGCCCCTTTGTTCCACCTTCCGCTAGCGATCACCGTGCACAGCGGAATCCAGCGCTGTCAAACGTCCAGATTGGCGACACTGAGCGCATTCTCCTGGATGAAGTCGCGCCTGGGTTCGACATCGTCGCCCATCAGCCGCGAAAACAGCGAATCGGCGTCCGTCGCGTCATTGACCCTTACCTGCAGCAGCGAGCGGATGCTCGGGTCGAGCGTCGTTTCCCAGAGCTGCTCGGCGTTCATTTCGCCAAGCCCCTTGTAGCGCTGCATCGTCAGCCCCTTGCGCCCGGTGGCGAAGATCGCGTCGAGCAGCGCCATCGGACCCGAAACCGTCTCCGACACGTCCCTGCGGCGCAGCACGGGCGACTGGCTGTAGATCTCGCCAAGCCTGGCCGCATAGCGGTCGAGCGCGCGCGCATCGGCCGAATTGATCAGCGCGATGTCGAGATGCGCATATTCCTTGACGCCGCGAACCATGCGCTCGAAGACGAAGCCGCCGGGGCCTTCGTTGGAGGTCGACATGCGGCCGGTCCACCCGCGCTCGGTCTCGTCGGCGATGGCGTCGAGCCGTTTCGATATGATTTCGGCCATTTGCCCGGCGCGTCCGAGATCGGACAGCACGTCCGGGCTGAGCGCGCCGGCAATCGCCGCCTGCTCGACCACGGTGCGGCTGTAGCGCGTGTGCAGCCCGTTGATCAGCGAGCGCACCGCAAGCGCGTCGTCGACGGCGCCGCGCAAATCCTGGCCGGCGCGAACTTCGCCCGAAGACAGCGAAAGCGATGCTTCCTCCAGCCCGGAACCGATCAAAAATTCCTCGAAGGCGCTCTCGTCCTTGATGTATTGCGAGCTTTTGCCGCGCGTCACCTTGTAGAGCGGCGGCTGCGCTATGTAGAGGTGTCCGCGCTCGATCAGTTCCGGCATCTGCCGGAAGAAGAAGGTCAGCAACAGGGTGCGGATATGCGCGCCGTCGACATCGGCATCGGTCATGATGATGATCTTGTGGTAGCGCAGTTTATCGGCGTTGAACTCGTCCTTGCCGATGGAGGTGCCGAGCGCCGTGATCAGGGTGCCGATCATCTCGGAGCCGAGCATGCGATCGAAGCGCGCCCGCTCGACATTCAGGATCTTGCCGCGCAAAGGCAGAATGGCCTGGTTCTGGCGCGAGCGCCCGCCCTTGGCCGAACCGCCGGCCGAGTCACCCTCGACGATGAAGATTTCGGACTTGGCCGGATCCTTCTCCTGGCAATCCGCCAGCTTTCCGGGCAGCGAGGTGATGCCGATCGCACTCTTGCGCGTCATGTCGCGCGCCTTGCGCGCCGCCTCGCGCGCCGCCGCCGCCTGGATCACCTTTTCGATGACGATCTTGCCCTCCGCCGGATGTTCTTCCAGCCAGGTGCCGAGCGCCTCGTTGACCAGGCTCTCGACCACCGGCCGCACCTCGGAGGACACCAGCTTGTCCTTGGTCTGCGACGAGAATTTCGGGTCGGGAACTTTTACCGACAGCACGGCCGTCAGCCCCTCGCGGCTGTCGTCGCCGGTCAGCGCCACCTTTTC
>JBGTLX010000676.1:0-3519 GCA_041743855.1 Rhizobiaceae bacterium
CTGCGGCGATTGCGGCGTGCAGTCGAACTGCGTGTCCATCCAGCCGGTCGAGACCGAATTCGGCCGCAAGCGGCGGATCGACCAGTCGAGCTGCAATAAGGATTTCTCCTGCATCAACGGCTTCTGCCCGTCCTTCGTGACCGTCCATGGCGCGCAAATCCGCAAGGCCGAGGGCATCGCCGGCAAATCCGATCCGCTGGACGGCGTGCCCGCGCCGGCACAGTTCCCGCTGGACAGCGCAGGCTGGTCGTCGATCATCGACGGCGTCGGCGGCACCGGCGTCGTCACCATCGGGGCCATTCTCGGCATGGCCGCCCATCTCGAGGGCAAGGGCTGCGGCATGATCGACATGGCCGGCCTCGCCCAGAAAGGCGGCTCGGTGTTTTCCCATGTCCGCATTGCGAAAACGCCGGAAGATATCCACGCGATCCGCATTTCAGCGGGCAAAGCCGATCTGATCCTCGGCTGCGACCTGGTCGTGTCCGGGGCCAAGAAGGTGGTGGCCGCTGTGCGCGAAAACCATACGATCTTCGTCGCCAACACCGCCGAGATCATGCCCGGCGAGTTCACCCGCTCGGCCGATTTTTTCCTGCCTGTCGAGCGTCTCAAGAAGACGATCCGCGAGGCGGCCGGCGAGGGCAAATCGCATTTCTTCGACGCCACCCGCACGGCCACGGCTTTGTTCGGCAGTTCGCTGGGCGCAAACATGTTCATGCTGGGTTTTGCCTTCCAGTATGGCGGATTGCCGCTTTCGGCCGAGGCGGTGGAGAAGGCGATCGAACTCAATGGCGAGGCGGTGGCGATGAATCTGGCGGCCTTCCGCTGGGGCCGGCGCGCCGCTCACCAGCCCGATTTCGTCGCGGGTATGGTCGAAAGGTCGGGTCAGGCGTCTCAGACCGGCGACATCGCCCGGACGCTGGACGATGTCGTCGCGCGCCGGTCGGAATTCCTCACCGCCTACCAGAACGCCGCCTATGCGCGCCGCTACCGCGACCGCGTCGATAGCATCCGCGCCGTCGAGGCGAAAGCCGCGCCAAATTCCACCGTGGTCGCCGAGGCGGTGGCGAAAAACCTGTTCAAGCTGATGGCGATCAAGGACGAGTACGAGGTCGCCCGGCTCTACACCGACGGTTCGTTCGCCGCGCAACTGTCGCAGCAGTTCCAGAGCTATGACCGGCTGGAATTCCACCTCGCGCCGCCGATCATGGGCCGCCGGGGCGAGGATGGAAAGCCGCGCAAATCGAGCTTCGGGCTGTGGATGATGAAGGCTTTTCGCGTCCTCTCAGCGCTGAAAGGCCTGCGTGGGACGGCGTTCGACATCTTCGGCTATTCCGCCGAAAGGCAAATGGAAAAAGCGCTGCTGGCCGAGTACGAAGGCGATCTCGCCCTGATATCGGACAGGCTGCGAAGCGACACCGTCGAGGCTGCCGCCGCCCTTGCCTCCACGCCGGCGCTTATCCGCGGCTACGGCCATGTGAAACACGCAAACGTGGTTAAAGCCGCCGCCGAGCGGTCGCGGCTGGTTTCACGCCTGACCGATCCCGGCGTCAGACCGGCCCTGCAGGCCGCCGAATAATCGAAAGAGCTTATTTACGTAACGGAATGTTTCCCGGTTTCGAATCCGGTTCATTTGGCTTCGCCGGGCTCGGTGAATGGTTCTTCTAAGCCTTTCTTAAGGCGCTTGTGCCACGTGTTAGCTCCCCAGTGCGGGTACAAGAAGTGGCTGCCAAGCAAAAGAACGAAATACCGGTCGACGTCTATATTCCGTTCGTGGAAACGCTTTTCCGCGACGGTTTCACCCTCGCCATCGGCATTTCGGCACAATCCGTCCTGATCGGTCTTGTCTGGGCCAAGACCGGAAATGCGGCATATCTTGCCGTCGTGCTCTGCTTGATGGTGGTTGGCGTGGTGCGCGTGCGCAACATGCGCAAATACTCCGCATTGCCCCCGATCAAGACGCGCGAGGAAGCGCACCGGCGCGAGAACACCTACATCCTCTACGGCGCCATGCACGGCGGCACGCTAGGCTCCTTCGCCCTGGTGGCTATTTACACTGCTGCGGACGGGTTCTCCGAGACTGCGGCCGTCTGCATATCCCTGGCGACAGCGACCGGCATCGCCGGCCGCAACTACGGATCGCCTCGCATGGTGATCATCCTGATCGTAACGCTGATGTGTCCGATGTCTCTCGGCTTCATCCTGCGCGGCGATTTCTACCACGTGATGCTGGCGCTGCTGTCGGCCCCTTTCCTTCTCGCCATCCATCGCTACGCCTACACGGTGCGGGATGTTCTCTTCACAGCTATTTCGGCGGAGAAGCGGGCAAACCGTATCGCCGAACGTTTCAACCGAGCGCTCAACACCATGTCGCACGGTCTCGTCATGCTCGGGCCCGACGGCCGCGTGGCGGTGGCCAATGCCGAAGCGGCGCGGCTGATGTTGCTAAAATCCCCGGACGCCCTGCTTGGCCGGTCGATTCACGCGCTGTTGTTGCGCGGCGTCGCGGGCGGCATGCTCGCGGTCAAGGACTGCCGGTACATCGAAGCTCAACTCACCCGCGCGTTGCGGGAGGGAAAGGACCGCAAGGTTCTGGTGTCGCTGGCCAACGGCCAGCACTACGAGTTTTCGGCGCGCGAAGGCAGTCAGGAACTCGGCGTCATCACCTTCGAGGACGTGACGAAACGCGTCGAGGCGGAGGAAAAGATCCGCTCCATGGCGCGCTACGACAGCCTGACGGGTCTTGCCAACCGGGCCTATTTTCACGAGCAGGTGGCCGAGCACATGGCCATGGGCGATCCGGAGCGGCGCTGCGCGCTCGCCCTGCTCGACCTCGACGATTTCAAGAGCGTCAACGACACGCTCGGCCATCCGGTCGGCGACGGGCTGATCTACGCCGTGGCCGAACGGCTTGCCGGCTTTGCCGAGCAGGGCGTCAAGATAAGCCGCTTCGGCGGCGACGAATTCGTGATCTTCTTCGACGATGTGGAGGATGAAGCGCAGCTCGGATTGATGCTCGACCACATCTTCGCCAGTCTCGAGGGCGATGCCGACGTGGCCGGGCATTCGTTGCGCATCCAGCTCAGTTCAGGCGCGGTGATGTCGCGCGTCAGGAACACCGACGTCGACGACATGATCGTCAAGGCCGATCTGGCGATGTACAAGGCCAAGGAGCTCGGCAAGAACAGCTGGCGCCTGTTCGAGGCCGAGATGGACGCGGCCTTCAGGAGCCGCCAGTTGATGAAGGCCGATCTGCGCAGCGCCATCGAAGCGCGCTCGCTGCGCGTCGTCTATCAGCCGATCGTGGCCATGGACACGATGCGGATCGCCAGTTGCGAGGCGCTTTGCCGGTGGGACCATAGCGAACTCGGCGCCATCTCGCCCGCGATCTTCATCCCGCTCGCCGAGGAAATGGGCGTTATCTCCGAAATCAGCACCTACATGCTGCAGACTGCCTGCCTCGAATGCGCGCGCTGGCCCGAGCAGATCAGCATCTCGGTCAATCTGTCGGCCAAGGACTTC
>JBGTLX010000677.1:0-21097 GCA_041743855.1 Rhizobiaceae bacterium
CAAACGCCGCGCCGTGACCTCGCGCGCGCTCGCCGACTGCCGCGCCTGGCTCGGACTGGAAGAGGCGGCGCAGGCGGCGGCCGAATAGCGCATCAGGGATCGGCGACCTTTAGGTCGGGCGTCGAGCGTTCGAATTCCGGCAGGCCGTCATCGAGGGCGTAGTAGTCGCCCTTGTCGGCGACGAAAATATGCGCCTCGCCTTTCAGCCCGGACGGTTTGTCGAAGGCGCCCGCCATAACGGAGGTTTCGGAGCCGTCGTTGTATTTCCAGAACAGGACCGAGCCGCAGGTGGCGCAAAAGCCGCGTCTGGCGAAGTCGGAGGCGGCAAACCAGGTGATGCTGTCCGCTCCCTGGATGTCGAGCCGCGCGTCCTCGACATTGGTGGCGGCGTAAAAATGGCCGCTCTGCTTGCGGCATTGCGTGCAGTGGCAATAGACAACCCCGCGCAATGGCCCCGAGGTCGTAAACCGAACCGCGCCGCACAGGCACGAACCGGTGTGTTTCTCGCCCATCGCGGTTCCCTCTTCGACTGCATCGTGCAAGGTGTGAGGATCGCGCGTTTTCATCGACGACGATCAGACATTTGCGACGCGCCGAACGCCGCAAGCGCCTTGCAGGTCCCAGACCCTACATCCACAGGCAGAAACTCCAGATTAAGAAAACTTTAGCGGCATTGGGCTATGGTGCGGCGATCGGGGATCGCGCCAGGGGGCCGCTTCTTCGCGATCTGCCCAATTCCGCCATCGCTCCCTGCCGGCTGCCGCTCTCCATCAAGGAAGGCGGGCGTGCTGCGGAATGGCAAGGGCAAGGTGGAACGAATGCAGCCTGCGACCGCTTCGATCGATTCGGAAACGGACTTCGCGACCACTGTCGTCTCGACCATGCGCCAGTTAGGCGTTGTCGGGCTGCCCCGCAACTACGAGATTTTCTATGAGGCGCTGTCGGGCTCGAACCATGAACTCAGCCTCGAAGTCGTATCGCTGAGCAATCGACCCAAGCAGGACGAGCTCGACCGGATCGGGCAAAAATTCTTTTCCCACAATCACGGCCCGGGAATTGTCGAGAATGCACGCGATTCAATGGCCAAACAGCTCGACGAGGTCGTTGGCATTCTTCGGGCCGAGCGCAGCCACCTCGAAAAATACAGCCGGATCCTCGATCAGACGGCGGAAGGGCTGAGCAACCGCAGCGCCATTAACAAGGAGCTCCTGCAGAAGATCATCGGGGTTATGTCGGTCGCGACCGATTCGACCATCGATTACGGCAAGCAGGTGGTCACGACGCTCGGCGACAAGTCCGCCGAACTCGAAAGCGTCAAGACGAAGCTTGAGGAATACAAAAAACTCGCCGACACCGATCCGCTGACCCACCTGTGCAACAGACGCGCCTTCGACAAGGAAATCGCCCGCATCTACAACACCAGCCGGGGCTTGCTGTTCAACGCGCTGATTCTCGCTGACATCGATCGCTTCAAGGACATCAACGACCGCTTCGGACACCCTGCCGGCGACAGGATCATCCAGACCATCGCCGACATTCTGCGCTCGAGCGTCCGCCAGGATGTGTTCGTCGCGCGCACCGGCGGCGAGGAATTCGCGCTGATCGTCGAGGGCGCCAGCGAGGACGCGATCTTTTCGATCGCTGACCGGATTCGCGTGCTCATCGAGCAGACGCAGCTCGTCGACCATCAACAAGGCACGCATCACGGTTCGGTAACCGTCTCGATGGGCATCTGCATGGCTTCGGAAGCCGACGGGCCGGACGACCTCTATTCAAAGGCCGATCGCGCGCTCTATCGCTCGAAGGTCGCCGGGCGCAACCGCGTGACGCGCTATTCCACCTTGCCGGATCGCATGAGCAAGAACTGGCTGCTCTACAAGAAGGACTGATCGGCGCGCCGTCCGTCTTTTGCAACCTCTTTCCTTATGAACTTTATTGCATTATATTTTCTCCAGAAATGGAGCACGACGATGCCGCGACTGCAATCCCTCACTCGAGCCAAGCCAGCGGAAAATACCGTTCTGACCAAGGCTGTGCTTCGAGCGGCCGATCGGCTCGGCGTCACCGCGAAGTCACTCGCGGCGATTATCGGCGTGTCGGAAGCGACGATATCGCGCATGCGCCGTGACGATTTCCTTCTCGAACGAGGCTCGAAGCCGTTCGAACTGGGCGTGCTGTTCGTCAGGCTGTTCCGGTCGCTTGACGCCATCGCCGGCGGCGACGAGACGGTTGCGACGGCCTGGATCAGAAACCCCAACAGCGCGCTCGACGCAAAGCCGCTCGACAAGATCCTCACCATTGCAGGCATGCTCGATGTCATTGCCTATCTGGACAGCCGCCGCGCTCTCGTCTGAGGCGGTCGAACTCGATACCAGATGCTGGCGTCTGGTTGAGGCGCAGCATCGGGTTTCCACCTTGAAGCTGGCGGATACGCTGGAAGAACAGGCGTTGCTCGAAGATCTTGTCGAGGGGACGAAACCGGCAATCCCGGCCGAGTGCCGGCATCTCGACTATCTTCTGGCCACGCCGTTTCGATACGGATCGATCTATCCGAAAGGGTCGCGCTTTCGCCGGGCGGGCAAGACCAGAGGCGTCTACTACGCGTCAGAGACAGTTTTGACCGCGATTGCGGAGATGGCG
Organism: Rhizobiaceae bacterium; assembly: GCA_041743855.1. Lineage (GTDB taxonomy): Bacteria > Pseudomonadota > Alphaproteobacteria > Rhizobiales > Rhizobiaceae > JBGTLX01. Next base: position 2,641 of record JBGTLX010000677.1, read on the forward strand.
TTCTACCGCCTGCTGTTCTTCGCCGAATCCCCGCTGACGCCATGGCCGAGGGACGCCGCCGAGTACACCGCCTTCTCCGCGCTCATCCGCACGGAGAAGGCGATCGATCTCACCCAACCGCCGCTGTCGCGTGACAGCGCGTTCTGGACCCATCCTTCGAACTACGAGCCGTGCCAAGCGCTGGCTGATGCCGCGCGCGAAGCCGAACTGGAGGCAATCCGCTACCGGTCCGTGCGCGATCCGGCCGGGCGCGCCAATGTCGCCGTGCTGTCATGCCGGGCCTTCGCCAAACCGAAACCCATCGAGCGCCAGACATGGCGCATCCGGCTCAGCCCTTCCGGAGTCCAGGCGCTGTGCGACTTTCCCGATCAGCGCGTCGGCTTCGATCGCGCGGCATTTTCCGGCGACCCTCGCCTCATGTCCCTGGTTTGGGAGCGAAAATGACGAAGGCGCGCCACGTGCCCTCGCCCGTCATTCGGTGAACGCCGCGAGATTGTCGAGCGTCGACCTCAGACCGGCGTCATGATCTTCCTGCCGTATGCCTTCGGGCACGTTCTCGCAAAGGATGGTGACTTCGGCGCCTCCGGACACGGCGGCAAGGCTCCAGGTCATGGTCATCGCGCCTGCGAAAGCCGGGTCCTCGGACTCGAATTCGACCATCTGCACGATGCGTTCGTCGGGGACCAGTTCCACGAACCGTCCCTCAACGATGTCGGAATTTTGCGAGGATTTCCCGGGCGTTGAATGTCCGGGCTCGTCGTAGGTGAGAATCATCCGGTAGGTTCCGCCGGCGCGCGGGTCGAAGGCGTCGATCCGCCCCGTCATGCCTTCCGGCGTAAGCCATGACACCAGGGCCTCCGGGTCCACGAACGCCCGATAGATGGCTCGCGGCGAGGCCCTGATGACCCTTGAAGCCCTGTCGGTTCGTCTCACCTCAGCCAGTTCGACTCGCGCCTACCCGTTGACGACCTTCTTGTGGGTCGCGCCGGCGCTCTTCTTGAGCAGTTCCGACACCAGGAAAGCCAGTTCGATCGCCTGATCCGCGTTCAGGCGCGGGTCGCAATGCGTGTGATAGCGATCCTGCAACTCCTCGTCGCGAATGGCGCGCGCGCCACCAGTGCATTCCGTCACGTTGTTGCCGGTCATCTCGATGTGGATGCCGCCCGGATGCGTGCCCTCGGCGCGATGCACCTCGAAGAAGGTCTGCACTTCCTTCAGGATCCGATCGAAAGGCCGGGTCTTGTAGCCGGCGGCGGTGATCGTGTTGCCATGCATGGGATCGGATGACCAGACGACATTGCGGCCTTCCTTCGTCACCGCCCGCACCAGCTTCGGCAGGTGATCGCCGACCTTGTCCGAGCCGAAGCGCGCGATCAGCGTGAGACGGCCCGGCTCGTTGTCCGGGTTCAAGAGATCGATAAGTTGCAACAGACCGTCCGGGGTCAGCGAGGGACCGCATTTCAAGCCGATCGGGTTCTTGATGCCCCGGCAGTACTCTACATGGGCATAATCGGGCTGGCGGGTGCGGTCGCCGACCCAAATCATGTGACCGGACGTCGCGTACCAGTCGCCGGAGGTCGAATCGACCCGTGTCAACGCTTCCTCGTAGCCGAGCAGCAGCGCTTCGTGACTGGTGTAGAAATCCGTTTCGCGCAACGCGTAGTTGGTGTCCGAGGTGATGCCGACAGCCGCCATGAAATCCATGGTTTCCGTGATGCGATTGGCCAGCGCCTCGTAGCGTTCGCCCTGCGGACTGTCCGAGACGAAACCAAGCATCCAGCGATGCACATTTTCGAGGCTGGCATAGCCTCCCTGCGCGAAAGCGCGCAAAAGATTGAGCGTCGCCGCCGACTGTCGGTAGGCCATTTCCTGGCGCGCCGGATCGGGAATGCGCGACTTCGCGTCGAACGCCGTCCCGTTGATAATGTCGCCGCGGTAAGACGGCAGTGTCACACCTTCGACGGTCTCGTTATCCGACGAGCGCGGCTTGGCGAACTGGCCCGCGATGCGGCCGACCTTCACCACCGGCTGCGAGCCGGCGAAGGTCAGCACGACCGACATCTGCAAGAACACGCGGAAGAAGTCGCGGATGTTGTCCGCGCCATGCTCGGCGAAGCTTTCGGCGCAATCGCCGCCCTGAAGAAGAAATGCGTCACCGGCAGCGACCTGCGCAAGCTGCTTTTTCAGCTTGCGCGCCTCACCTGCAAAAACCAGCGGCGGGAAAGTAGCAAGCTGCTTTTCGGTCGCGGCCAGTGTGGCCTGGTCCGGATAAGCCGGGACTTGGCTGATTGGCTTGTTTCTCCAGGAACTCGGGGACCACTTCGTCATTGTCTCAATCCAACACTGGCTTTCAGATCAACGGGCGTCCAGCCGTCAGGCGGGACGCTCGAAAGCGCGGCTATACAGCAAGCCGCAGCCCTATTCTACCCCGGCGACGGCCCCGACTCCCGCCTACAGAACGCGCGCTCCATTGCGCACCAGATAGGTCGGCTTGTACATCGTTACCAGTTCTTCGGCCGCGGTCGGATGGACGGCCATCGTACGGTCGAAAGCGTCCTTGGTCAGCCGGGCTTTTACCGCAATGCCGAGAAGTTGGGCCATTTCGCCCGCATCGGGACCAAGGATATGCGCTCCGACGACGATGCGGGTCGACGCGTCGACCACGAGTTTCATCATCATGCCTTCCTGTCGGCCCGATAGCGTGTGGCGCATGGGCCGGAAGGTCGCGAGGTAGATTCCGAGGTCGGAATAGCGCTTGCCCGCATCCTCCTCCGACAGGCCGACCGTGCCGATTTCCGGTTGCGAAAACACCGCGGTCGGCACGCAGTCGTGGTCCGGCTGGACGGGGTTGTCCTTGAACAACGTCTCCACCAAGCACATCGCCTCGTGGATCGCCACTGGCGTCAACTGCACGCGATTGGTGACGTCGCCGATGGCCCAGATGTTGTCGACGCTGGTCCGTGAATAGCCGTCGACCACGATTTCCCCGGTCTTGCCGGTCTCGACACCGGCCTCTTCGAGGCCAAGATTTTCCGTGTTGGGAATGCGCCCGATGGCCAGCATCACTTGGTCTATGGTCAGAACCTCGCCATCGTTCAGATGCGCGTCCAGGCGGCCGTCCGCGCGCCTGTCGATCCGCTCGAAGATCGTCTGGCAAAGGATCCGGATGCCTTTCTTCTCCATAGTCTCGTGCAGCATGCGCCGCAGGTCCATGTCGAAGCGCCCGAGAATTTCCTTGCCCCGATAGATGAGCGTCGTCTCGACGCCGAGCCCGTGAAAGATGTTGGCGAATTCCACTGCGATGTAGCCGCCGCCGGCAATCACGATCGCCTTGGGAAGCACGCGCAAATCGAATGCCTCGTTGGAAAAAATGCAGTGCTCGTGTCCGGGCAGCGCCGCATGCGGGTTGGGGCGGCCGCCGGTCGCGATCAGAATATGCTCGGTGGTCACCGTGCGGTCCTCGGCGACGATCCGGACCGTATGAGAATCGACGAGTTCGGCGCGCGAATGGAAGGCTTGCCCGCCCGCCTTCTCCACGCCCGCCTGATAGAGGCCTTCAAGCCTGGCAATTTCGCGATCCTTGTTGGCGACAAGCGTCGGCCAGTCGAACTCGGCTTTAGGAACCGACCAGCCATAGCCAGCGGCGTCCTCGAAATGTTCGGGAAATTGCGAGGCGTAGACAAGGAGCTTCTTCGGCACGCAGCCGCGGATCACGCAGGTTCCGCCGAACCGGTATTCTTCGGCGATGGCCACCCGCTTGCCGAGCCCGGCTGCGACGCGTGCGGCGCGAACCCCTCCGGATCCGCCGCCGATGACGAAAAGATCGTAGTCGTACCGGTCCATTGCCTGTCTCCGCGCCGTCGACCGGCCTGATTACAAGTATGAGCGGCCCGTTCTTGAGTAGTAAGAGACCTCTGGCTACTGCGCCGGTGGCGTGGCGCCTTCCAGATCGAGCCCCTCCGCCGGCACTTCGAGAGTGGGAGCCTCGGTAGTTGGAGCCTCGGGCGCTGGCGCTTCCACGGGAGTCGGCGTTTCGCCAGGCGCTGGGACCGGCGTCTCGCCGGGCACGGGAGCCGGCTGGGCCTGTGCGCCGACCACCTTCTGGAGCTGCTCGCCGACTTCGACCGCGAGATCACGGGAAATTCCGCGCTGCCAGATTTCCGCCGCCTTGGCGACTTCACGGGAAACCAGCGGACCGTCGGAAATCAGCTTTTTGCCCGGAGCAGTGTTGTAGAAGGCGGCGATGGCGTTGAGATCGGCTTCCGGAAACACCCGCGCATAGGCGAGCGCCGCTTCGCGTTCCAGATCGGCGCGCCGCGCCGCCAGCGCGATCGTCTTTTCATCCACGGTCGCGCCGATTAGCGCCTGAAGATTCGGGTTCTGCTGAATCAGTTGCGCCTTCAGCGCAAATGCGGCCTGGGGCAGAATGTTGTCGTATAAATCCGTGGCGTTGATAGCATCGACGGCGGCGCGCGCCGCCGCGAGATGCGCGTCCGAAATGTCTTGCGCCCGCGAATGGGACGCAAGGGCGACGAAAGCCGACGCCGTCATGGCGACGGAAAGCCCGCGAAGGCGTTGGACCAGTTTCATGCGCGGAAGAACTCCCTGTTATTCACTTGGCCTCGATAGCGCTTACGCCATCGCCGTCCGCGATCAGCGCCAGATGCGCCAGTCCGAGAAACAGACCGTGCTCGACTATACCCGGTACGGCGTGAAGAGCATTCGACAGCGCTCTTGTATCGCGAATACGGCCAAAAGATGCATCGATGATGTAGTGTCCGCCATCTGTAACAAAGGCTTCGCCGTTCGTCATCCTCAATGTCAACGGCCCTTCCATACCCAGCCGGGCGGATGCGCGCGCGATTGCCATTTCGGTCGCCCGGAGACCGAATCGGTTGACCTCGATGGGCAGCGGAAACCTGCCGAGCGCCTCCACCATTTTGCTGCGGTCCGCTATCACGATCATGCGCGCCGACGCCGCCGCCACGATCTTTTCCCGCAACAGCGCCCCGCCCCCGCCCTTGATCAAGGACAGCGACGCATCGATCTCATCCGCGCCGTCGACCGTCAGATCCAGTTCGGGCGTTTCGTCGAGCGTCGACAGGCAAATGCCGAGTTCCCGGCAAAGCACGGCGGTGCGCTCGGATGTCGGCACGCCGATGACAGACAGGCCGCCGGCGACCCGGACGCCAAGCAGCCTTACGAACTCCTCCGCGGTCGAACCGGTGCCGATCCCGAGCCGCATCCCGTCGGCAACATGGGTAAGGGCCATCCGGGCCGCTTCGATTTTCAGCGCCTTGGCGTTCATCGATATCTTTGCCGCATGAGCGTTGTTTCGGCGCTCGTAGCTTTTTCCGCATCGGCTGGCAAAGGCTTTCTCGGCCGCTTGTGCAAGGGCGCTGGGCGCTGTATCGGCTTGGGCAGCGCTCGCAACTCCATGCCCGCAGGAATACAATATGTCTCAGCCGATCATCGTGTTCGACCTCGATGGAACTCTGGTCGACACCGCGCCCGACCTTCTGGACAGCCTTAACCACGTACTCGGCGCGGGTGGCATGGCGCAGACCGACACCAAGGGGTTCCACCGGTTCGTGGGGCACGGCGGCCGGGTCATGATCGAGCGCGCCTATGCTGCGCAGAAAAAAGCGCTCGCCATCGACGAGCATGACCGCCTGTTCGACATCTTTCTGGGCCACTATGGCGGCAACATTCCCGGCAAGTCGCAGCCCTACCCCGGCGTCGTCGAGGCGCTCGACCGCTTTGCCGCGCAAGGCTTCCTGCTGGCCGTCTGCACGAACAAGACGTCCGAATTCTCGGAAAGGCTGATCGCCGCCTTGGGGCTGACGCGGCGCTTCGCTGCGATTTGCGGGGGCGAGACATTCGCCTTCCGCAAGCCCGATCCCAGACATCTGACCGCAACCATCGCCAAGGCCGGCGGCGATCCGAACCGAGCGGTCATGGTCGGCGATTCGCAGACCGACATCGACACGGCCAAAGCGGCAGGCATCCCGGTCGTGGCGGTGGATTTCGGCTATACGGACCGGCATGTGCGCGAGTACGAACCGTCCGCGATCATCTCGCATTTCGATGAATTGACCGTCGGTCTCGCAACGGGCCTGATGGCGGCTGCGGACGGCCGATAGATTTCTTGACTTGACGACGAGGCTCCTTCTATATCGCCGCACGCTTGGCCTGATGGCTTCGAGCGGGCGATTAGCTCAGCGGGAGAGCACACCCTTCACACGGGTGGGGTCGCAGGTTCAATCCCTGCATCGCCCACCAGACCTCTCATCCCTAAATGCCGCGGCCCTTGTCTTTGTCGTCGGGCGTCGTGGGTGCGTCATCAAGCAGACTTGGCTCGCGTGACGTCCAGACGCTTCCTTCCGGCGTCATCTTATCTACTGCGTCCGGCAAATCCCGGGCGATTCGCTTCAAGAGTTCCTCGCGCGACAGCCCGGTCTGCCGGGTCAGCGCCTCAATGGTTTCGTCGTCGATGGCTGCTTCCACCTGGCGCGGCTCGATGGGCTGGTTTGGTCCCTGCCTGACCCAGGAGTCCGCCTGCTCGCCGCTGCCTGCATTCTTGAAGCGGTCAATGATGTCGTTAAGGCCGCCTCCCGACCCCAACGTATCTTTTATCTGGTCGAAGAGTCCGCCTTCCCTTACACCTTCGGGATCGTTCGGGTCGCGCGGTTCGCCTTTCAGCAGGGTGCCGAGCTTTTCACGGTTCTGGTAGGCCAATACGCCCAGCATTGCCAATGCGACCTTACCTAAATTTGCCATCTTGCTCTCCGTTTCCAATGCAGAAAAAGATACTGCGGGTGCAAAGGTTCCGACCATAAATTGTCTCGACCGCCGGCCAAACAGGCTCAGGGACGGTCTTTGATTGCGGGGCTCAGCAGCCTTCCTGCTTCAACGAGCGCACCATGCGGGTGACTATCGGGTCGTAGGGAATTTTGTCGCCGCGTTTGTAATCGATGACAAAGACTGCGGCGCGGCCGCCACAGACGGCGATTGCCCTGGCATATCGGATGAGCCCGCCGTTGATGCCGGAATAGCTGGCCCAGTCGTCGGTCAGTCGACGATAGGTGATCTCCAAGCCTTCGCTTTCATCCTCCTTCATCTGGTTGGTGATGCCGGTGCGGAAATTGCGCCCGCCCAGATCGACGCCCCACACGGCGAGCAACGCGCCGTCCGGACCCTCGAATGTCGCTCCGTCGCCGATTTCGGAACGCTGCGCCAGCACGAAATCAGGCGGCACATCGAAAATGAAACCGAAGCGCTCGACGCCGAAAGGCTGCCACTCCTGAGCAAGCGCGTGAGCAGGCATGAGAAGCAATGCGATTGTCGCTGCAAGGAAATGTTTCATAGTTCGGCCCGGGTCAAAAGGTACGCGCCTCTTAACCGGCGCGCAACCTAACTACCCAATCCTGCCGTGGTTCCGCCGCCGGTATCTTCGCGGGCGACTACCGAACAGAAAGGACCCCCCGCAATCGCTCAGGCTCGCGATCAGCTGCTCGGGGCGCGCAGCGCGTCGATCTTTTCCATCGCGAGCTTCAGACGCGCATCGCGTTCATAGACATCGCCGAAATACTCGACCGTGTCGTTGCTGTCCGGCCAGGCGGTGAAGTAAGCGACATAAACCGGTATCTTGCGCTTCGCCTTTTCCGTGGAATGACCTTGGCTGATCTTGTCGGCGATGTGCTCGACAGATGTCCCCAAAACCGCGGCCGCCATACCGCGCGGGTCCTGCAAGCGCACGCAGCCATGGCTGAACGCGCGACTGTCACGCTCGAAGAGGTCTTTCTGGGGCGTGTCGTGCATGTAGATCGCGTGCTTGTTGGGGAACAGGATCTTGAGTTCGCCCAGCGCGTTGGCTTCGCTCGGCGTCTGGCGCACGTTGTATGGAACCTTGGAGCCATACTGGCCCCAATTGATCGCCGAGGACGAAATGCTCCGGCCCTTGGAGTCGGTGACCTCGTAGCCCGCCCGGTCCAGATAACCGGGGTCGCGGCGCAGCCGCGGCAGCATCTCGTTGACGATGATCGATTGCGGAACACCCCAATAGGGATTGTAGTCGACCTGCTCGATCTCGTCATAGAAAAAACTCGTCTGGTTGGACGGCTTTCCGACGACGGCGCGCATCTTCAGCTTCTCGACGCCGCCTTCGATGAAACTCGCGGTATAAGCCGGCTGGTTGATGAAGACGCGGGTGCTTCCGAGGTCGGAGGGCAGCCACCGCATCTGCTCGAGGGCGAACAACACCTTGTCGATCCGGTCGGCCCTGGACGTTCCGGCAAGGGCTGCCACCGTGCGCGGCCCGATCACCCCATCCGGCTTCAGGCCGGATTTGGACTGAACCGCCTTGATCACAGGCACCAGGTCTTCGACATAGGTCTGGCTGTCGGCCAACCGGACGAGAATGGCTCCATGCTCCCCGCCCGTCTCGTCGTCGAGGTCGCGGGCGATCAGATGCAGCAGCTTGAGCAGTTCCGGATTGGTTTCGCCGGGCCTGAGGAAGAGCTTGGCGTCGACGACGATCTCGTTTTCCGAGCTTGCCCGGAGCGCTTCCAGCTCGACGCGCAGCGCCTGGTATTCGGGGCCACGGGGATGGCGCGATTCGAGGAAGGCGCGCGCATCGGTCGCCTGCGACAGCGTTTTCAGCGTCGCCGCCAGATCGAGCGGCTTGGCCGGGAAATCATGGTAGCCCGACAGCCGGTTCGGATCGACGCGGCCACCGGTGGCGTCGCGGATATAGCGCAGCACGCGGGCGGACAACGCCATTTCGAACCGGATCAGTTCGCCCTGCCGCGTTACCGGGTCCGGCGAAGACGCCTGGCTGCGGGGAATTGCGACCGCGTAGTCGGCCGGAAACAATCCATGGGCGTCGGCCTCGCCAAGCAGCCGCAGCGCATCGCGCGCACGGTTGTTGGCCTGCGAACCGTCGACCCAGATGAAGTCCGGATTGGCGGCGTAATATTCCACGAGCGCCTTAGCCGCCGCAGCCTCCGCGAACAATTCGTAGCCTTCGAGCCCGGCGACCGCCTCGCGAAACGGCGCCGGCGCGGGCTGATCGAGCGAAGCCGATTGCGGCAGCGATTCGAGCGGCGAAAAATCCACCCGCTTCAGCGCATCCGTCTTGTAGTTGTAGTAGGAGGGCGCGGAAATCTTGGCCGGCGCGACGGTTGCTTTCCTGCTGCTGCGCTGCCTGGGCGGCGGCGGAAAATTCTCGCGCCTCTCCTGCCGCTGCCTGATGCCACCGCCGAAGAGCGCCTCGAACAATCCCTGAGCGCCGGCCTGCGGCACTTCGAGGGTAAAGGTAGCGGCAAGGGCGGCCAGCGGCAGCGAGATGGCGCGTTTTGCGAAAAGCTTCATTGTCACCCCGCTCCGGCTTGAATGCGCCGGTTCCTCGTTGTCGCGCCGTGTTCGAAACTCGTCTCGCCGCGAGGCAGATGTAAGGCGCGTAGATATCGATTCATACTGATATCGTTAAGGCCACATTAATTTCGGCAAACTGTTGCGATACAGTTTCACAATACCACGAGATTGTCGGTCTTTAGAGAAGGCTGAAGATAAAACGCGCCGAGACCAGGAGGCAGAACAGCCCGAAGCCGATTTCGAGATGCCGCTTGTTTAGCCAGTGCGCGATTCTCACGCCATAGGGCGTGACGGTCAGGGCGATCGGGATCACCAAGGCGACCGCGATCCAATTGATGTACCCGGTCGATGCCGGCGGGAGCAGCGGATTTCCCCATCCTGCCCAGATGTAGCCGATGGTGCCTGGAATGGCGATGAGCACGCCCACCCCAGCCGAGGTGGCGACCGCCTGCAGCATGCCGCGCCCGTAAAGCGTCATGAAAGTGTTGTTCATGACGCCGCCGCCAATGCCCATCAGCGTCGAGAAAAAGCCGATGACGACGCCCACCGCCGCACGCGGTAAATTTTCCGGCAGCTCGGTTCCAAGCCGCCAGTTGTCGCGGTTGAACAGAAGCCGCAATCCCACCAGCAGCGCCAGCACGGCAAAGATGATGCGCAGGCCCTCGCTGGAGATGTAGGCCGCGACAAGCGAAGCGAGCACGACGCCGGCCGGGACCGGCAGCGCGAACGAGCGTAGCACGTCCATGTCGACGAAGCCGCGCGCCTTATGGCCGAAGAAGGATCTGAGCGAGGTCGGAATGATGATGGCGAGCGACGAGCCGACCGAAAGATGCATGCGCACGCTCTCGTCGACATCGAGCAACCCGAACACCTGATAGAACACGGGCACCAGCACGGCGCCGCCGCCTATGCCGAAAATGCCCGCCAGAAGCCCCGACACGACGCCTGCCGCCGCAACCGCCGAGGCAAAACCGGCGATCTCGCCCCAACCCATATCGCCAAGCATGAAAAATTCCCTGGAAAGCCGGGACACCGGCCGACCGCGCGCGGCCTGGATGAAGTAAACCAGCCTGCCGGTCAGGCGGCCTCGCGATTGATGTCGGAGCCCACCGCCTCGAACGCCTGGCGCAGCATTTCGGCCGTCGCGCCGGGCCGAGTCGCCTCGGTCGACAGGATCTGCCGGTAGCGGCGCGCGCCGGGAATCCCGTGGAACAGACCGACCATGTGGCGGGTGACATGCCCGAGACGCCCGCCATTGGCAATGTGGCGGGTGGCGTAGTCCGCCATTGTGTCGATCAGCGCTGGCGCATCGAACGGTGTCGCTGGGGTGTCGGACAGCATTGCGTCCGCGGCTGCAAGGATGCCCGGCGTGTGGTAGGCGGCGCGGCCGAGCATCGCGCCGTCCACATGGCCGAGATGGTTTGCAACCTCGTCCAGCGTCTGGATGCCGCCATTGATGCCGATGAAGCGATCCGTATATCTCTGTTTCAGCCGGTAGACGCGGTCGTAGTCGAGCGGCGGGATATCGCGGTTCTCCCTAGGCGACAGCCCTTCGAGCCAGGCTTTTCGCGCATGGACCCAGAGCGCATCGGCCCCTGCCCCAAAGACGCCGTCGGCAAGATCGTCGAGGGCCGTCTCAATGTTCTGCTCGTCGACGCCAAGCCGGGATTTAACCGTCACCGGCACACGCACGGCGGCTTTCATTGCAGCTATACACGTTGACACCAGCGCCGGCGACTTCATCAGGCAGGCGCCGAACGTGCCGGATTGCACGCGATCGGACGGACAACCGACATTCAGATTGATCTCGTCATAACCGAAGGCTTCGCCGATCCGCGCGGCTTCAACGAGTTTTTCCGGATCGGACCCGCCGAGTTGCAACGCGACCGGATGTTCCTGGCCGTCGAAAGCAAGCAGGCGCTGGCGCGCACCGTGGATGACGGCGTCGGCCACTATCATCTCCGTATAGAGCAGCGCGCTACGCGTCAGTTGGCGGTGGAAGAAGCGGCAATGCCGATCCGTCCAGTCCATCATTGGAGCGACTGCCAGTTGAAATCCTACCATGCTGTTTTCGTAGCTTTTTTGATGCAAGTCAGTCCAGTCAAAATCGGGCCTTCAGGTCGTCAACGCGGCCTGCGTCAACAAAGCACGTTGGAGCGGACCATGCAGGAATATGCGGGCTTTGTTGCTGCCCATGTGTGGACGAAACTGATCGAAATGACGTCGCCGGCCCACAAACCTCAGGCACTGGAATTTCGATCGCAAATCAAGCATGATGAATCTGACATCCTGAGAGATAGCGAAAATGCTCTCGGGATGCTGGGAGGAACTGGGGCATGGCCATAGCGCTTGTACTCGTTCTAGTGGTGGTCGGCTCAGTGCTTTTCCATGCGCTGAGTCCGTGGTGGTGGACGCCGATCGCTTCGAACTGGAGCTATATAGACCACACGTTGACCATCACCTTCTGGATCACCGGCGCCGTGTTCGCCGCCGTCGTCCTCTTCATGGCCTATTGCGTGTTTCGCTTCCGCCACAAGGAAGGGTCGAAGGCCGCCTACGAACCGGAAAGCAAGCGGCTCGAATGGTGGCTCACCGTGGTAACCGGGGTGGGGGTGACCGCAATGCTGATTCCCGGCCTGTTCGTCTGGAACCAGTTCGTTACCGTCCCCGACGACGCGACCGAAGTCGAGGTCATCGCCCAGCAATGGCAGTGGAACTACCGGCTGCCGGGCGCGGACGGCCGGCTGGGAACGTCCGACAGCCGGTTGATCGGTTCCGACAATCCTCTGGGCATCAATCCGGACGACCCGAACGGCCAGGACGATGTCGTGGTCGAGGCCGCGGACCTGCATCTGCCGCTCGACAAGCCGGTCAAGATGCTGCTGCGCTCGATCGATGTCCTGCACGATTTCTACGTGCCGGAATTCCGCGCCAAAATGGACATGGTGCCGGGCACTGTCACCTATTTCTGGTTCACGCCTATACGGACGGGAACCTTTGAGGTGCTGTGCGCCGAGTTGTGCGGCACGGGGCACGGTTTCATGCGCGGCATCGTCATGATCGACACGGCGGAAGACTACCTTGCATGGCTGCAGGAGCAGTCGACCTTCGCGCAATTGTCAGCGCCCGAACAGGTCGGCGCGGCCGAACAGGTCCGACCCTGAGACGCGAAAGCGGAGCGGGCAAGAAATTTGGAGCGATGAGGACCTGACGCGGTCGGGCCTCATCGGGCTGATTTTGGAGACGAATCGATGGCCAACGTCACATCCCACGGACCCGAAGCCATCCCGCCGGCCGAAGTCGCGGAAGCCGACCTCTACCACCCGCACAGCTATTGGACGAGATACGTCTTTTCGCAGGACGCAAAGGTCATCGCCATCCAGTATTCGTGCACCGCGCTGGCAATCGGCTTGGTGGCTCTGGTCCTGTCGTGGTTGATGCGCCTGCAACTGGGCTTTCCCGGCACGTTCGATTTCATCACGCCTGAAGCCTACTACCAGTTCATCACCATGCACGGCATGATCATGGTGATCTACCTGCTCACCGCGCTCTTCCTCGGCGGCTTCGGCAACTACCTCATTCCGCTGATGGTCGGCGCGAGGGACATGGTCTTTCCCTACGTCAATATGCTTAGCTACTGGATTTACCTGCTCGCCGTAGTGGTTCTGGCGGCGAGCTTCTTTACGCCCGGCGGCCCGACGGGCGCCGGCTGGACGCTCTACCCGCCGCAGGCCATCCTCGCGGGAACGCCGGGCGGCCAGGGTCCGGGCATCATCATGATGCTCGTGTCGCTGATCCTGTTCATCATCGGCTTCACCATGGGCGGATTGAACTACGTCGTCACGGTCCTGCAGGGACGCACGCGCGGCATGACGCTGATGCGGATGCCCTTGACGGTGTGGGGCATCTTCACCGCCACCGTGATGGCGCTGCTCGCCTTTCCGGCGCTGTTCGTCGCCTGCGTGATGATGCTGTTCGACCGCCTCCTCGGTACGAGCTTCTTCATGCCTGCGCTTGTCGAAATGGGCGAACAATTGAGCTATGGCGGCGGCAGCCCGATCCTGTTCCAGCATCTGTTCTGGTTCTTTGGCCATCCCGAAGTCTATATCGTCGCCCTGCCGGCTTTCGGCATCGTTTCCGACCTGATCAGCGTTCACGCGCGCAAGAACATCTTCGGCTACCGCATGATGGTGTGGGCGATCGTCGGCATCGGCGCGCTCTCCTTCGTGGTGTGGGCGCACCATATGTATGTCAGCGGCATGCATCCCTATTTCGGCTTCTTCTTCGCCACCACGACGCTGATCATCGCGATTCCGACCGCCATCAAGGTCTACAACTGGGTGCTGACATTGTGGCGCGGCGACATCCATCTGACGCTCCCGATGCTGTTTGCGCTCGCTTTCATCGTCACCTTCGTCAATGGCGGCCTCACCGGCCTGTTTCTCGGCAATGTGGTGGTCGACGTGCCGCTGTCGGACACGATGTTCGTCGTCGCGCATTTTCATATGGTGATGGGCGTGGCGCCGATCCTGGTGATTTTCGGGGCGATCTACCACTGGTATCCGAAAATGACGGGCCGGATGCTGAACGAGGCTATGGGCCAGTTCCATTTCTGGGTCACCTTCGTCGGCGCCTACGCAATCTTCTTCCCGATGCACTATGTCGGTCTGGTCGGCGTGCCGAGGCGCTATCCCGAACTCGGCGAAACCGCCTTCATTCCCGATTCGGTGCAGACCCTGAACGCCTTCATCAGCGTCGCGGCCCTGGTCGTCGGCTTCGCGCAGATGGTCTTCCTGTTCAACCTGGTCTGGAGCCTCCGGAACGGCAAGGAATCCGGCGGCAACCCCTGGCGCGCCACGTCGCTCGAATGGCAGACGCCCGAAACCCCGCCGGCGCACGGCAATTTCGGCAAGGAACTGCCGATCGTCTATCGCTGGGCCTATGATTACAGCGTGCCGGGCGCCAAGGAGGATTTCCTGCCGCAGAACGAGCCCGGCGACTACGGATCGTCCAGGGAGCACGCATGAGCGTCGTTCTGGTCTTCCTGGCCGTCATCGCCGGCATCTCCGCCTGGTGGCTATCCCATCAGCGGCTGATGGCGAAGCCATGGCTCGAGCAGGGCTCGGAAGGGGATTTCGTCGGATTGGAGGGGTCGGCCGTGCCGACCGCCAAGATCGGGCTGGGCGTGTTCCTCGCCGTGGTCGGCTCGCTGTTCGCGCTGTTTGCCAGCGCCTATTTCATGCGCATGGGGATGTCGGACTGGCAGCCTCTGCCCGTGCCGCGCCTGCTGTGGTTCAACACCAGCGTGCTCGTCCTGTCCAGCGTGGCGCTGCAATGCGCGCTGGTCGCCGCCCGTGACAGCCGGATCGACATGGTGCGGCTTGGCCTCGTCACCGCCGGCCTCACGGCCACGGCCTTTCTCTTCGGCCAGGTCATGGCGTGGCGCGAACTGACCGTCGACGGCCATTTCCTGTCCGGCAATCCGGCGAACAGCTTCTTCTATCTGATCACCGGCATGCATGGCCTGCACATCGTCGGCGGCCTCGTGGCGCTGGCGCGGACGACCGCCGCGGCCTGGAACGACTACAGACCGGACAAGCTGAGCCTGCGCGTCGAACTCTGCGCCATGTACTGGCATTTCCTGCTTTTCATCTGGCTCGCCATCTTCGTCCTGCTCGCCGGCTGGGCCGCCGACTTCATCGATATTTGCCGCCAATTATTGACCTGAAGGACCAAGCGGATGGCAGACGCAGCGCTGACGAACACGACCGGAGCCGGATCGCGGCCGGACGGCCTGGAAGGCATCGCGGCCGACTGGTCGTCCGACCAGCGCGCCTTCAAGAACGTCTCCTGGGGCAAGGCCATGATGTGGATCTTCCTCCTCTCGGACACGTTCATTTTCGGCTGCTTCCTGCTTTCCTACATGACCGCGCGCATGTCGACGCGGGTGGCGTGGCCCAATCCGAGCGAGGTTTTCTCCCTGCATATCGGCAGCCAGAACGTGCCGCTGCTCCTGATAGCCATCATGACGTTCGTGCTGATCTCGTCGAGCGGCACGATGGCGATGGCCGTCAACTATGCCTACCGGCGCGACCGCCGCATGACGGTCATCCTCATTCTTTTCACCGCGCTGATGGGCGCGACATTCGTCGGCATGCAGGCTTTCGAATGGTCGAAACTGATCTCCGAGGGCGTGAGGCCGTGGGGCAATCCGTGGGGAGCCGCGCAATTCGGTTCGACCTTCTTCATGATCACCGGATTTCACGGCACCCATGTGACGATCGGCGTGATCTTCCTGCTCATCGTGGCGCGAAAGGTCTGGCGCGGCGACTATGACGACGGGCGGCGGGGATTCTTCACCAGCCGCAAGGGCCAGTACGAGAGCGTCGAGATCATGGGCCTCTACTGGCACTTCGTCGATCTGGTATGGGTCTTCATCTTCGCGTTTTTCTATCTCTGGTGAGAGGCTGACATGGCTGAAGCAACGGCGCACGGGCATTCCCATTCGCATGACGCCCCGGCGGCGCATGTCCCCGCAGATGTTCATCAGGAACACCCGATCAAGGTTTATCTGGTGGTCTGGGGGTGGCTTTTCGTCCTCAGCTTCTTTTCCTACATGGTCGATTACATCGGCTTCGAGGGCTATCTGCGCTGGACCTTGATCCTCATCTTCATGTGCCTGAAGGCGGGGCTGATCGTCGCCGTCTTCATGCACATGATGTGGGAACGTCTGGCGCTCGCCTATGCAATCATCCTGCCGCCTGTGGCCATACTGGTGTTCGTGGCGATGATGGTGTTTGAATCGGATTACACGCTGCTTACCCGCATCGTGTCCTTCGGGGCCGAGCCATAGCCGAATTACGGGGCGCCGTGCCGGAAGCCGATTGAATGCGGACTTCGATCTCAGGATCGAAGTCCGCCCTCGTCATTCCCCCCTCAAACTGGCGGTCTTGCCGATGGCAACGGTTCGACTGCCTTCCTGTAGACGTGCCAGGTCGCATGGCCAAGGATAGGCAGCACGACCGCCAGCCCGGCGAAAAGCGGCAACGAGCCGATAATCAGGCATACGGCCACCATCAATCCCCAGATCGCCATGGTAATTGGGTTCGCCATGACGACACGCGCTGACGTGTGGACGGCTTCATATGCGCCGACATCGCGGTCGAGCAGCAGCGGGAAAGCGACAACAGTGGTGCACAGAACGACGACCGCGAAGACGAAGCCGATGGCGTGGCCGAGGATAATCAGCGTCCAGCCGCGTCCCGTGGCGAAGATCTCGTTGATGAAGCCGGACAGGGAGTCGGGCGGGGCCGGGCCGAAGAGCTGTTGGTAGAATAACTGCGCAGTCAAAAGCCAGGCGATGAAAATCACAACGAGTATAATCCCGACCGCCGCGATGGACGGCAGCGCCGGCGAATTCCTGATTGCGAACGCGTGATTCCACGAGGCGTCCAGGCCGGCTTCTCGCCTTCGGCTGATCTCGTAGAGGCCGATCGCGGCAAACGGACCGATCAGCGCAAACCCGGACACCAGCGGAAACAGCAGCGGCAACGCATTGTTTCCGGAGGTCCAGGCGGCCAGCACCACGCCCACGACAGGATAGATCATACAAAGAAAGACGAGGTGCGATGGCTTGACCATAAAGTCATCGACGCCACGCTTGAGCGCATCGACAAGATCGGAAACGCCTATCTTTCGAACCTTTGTATGCTCCAGCGTCTCGCTGGCCCCTGCGATTACGTGAAAGCTTGCCATTGGCCACTCCTCCTGGATCGGGTCTGGGCCGGTCGCGATTCACGGTGCTGTCGTTCAGCGTCACTGGCCACGCAAAACCGCAACCTGCACCGCAATCAACATACTCTTCTGCATGGGATTTTCCACACGGGATTGTTGCATGCGCCGACGACGCCTGACCAGGGCCCCGACCCCAGGCGCAACTGGTATTCGCAGCCATAGTTCGATACTGTGGTTTCGAGACAGGTTGAAAGCCGTGCGATGGACTCAAAGACAGTTCTCATCCTTGGCGTTGGCGTGGTGGTTTTGATGTTGCTTGGTTTCTGGGCAGCGCCGTTATGATCTGTTTTACCCCCGGCCAGCGCTGCCGCCCGCACATGCTCTGGCAAATTCCTGCGTTCGGCGGTTGCCGACTTTTCGACGCGGTACATTTTACGTGGGCGCCTGGCGGATCGGAGCGGGGTATGTATGACTCCCGCCGATATTCCGCGCAATCATGAAGGAGATCCCATGCGACTGATGGCTTTGTTCGGCCCGGCCTTTCTTGCGGCCACATTTCTTGCCTCGAATGCGGCGCAGGCCGCCGGCGATGCGGTCGCCGGGAAAAAGGTCTTCAACAAATGCACGGCCTGCCATGACGCCAAGACGGACAAGGACAAGATCGGTCCGTCCCTGCTGGGCGTGGTCGGCCGCACCGCCGGCACGCTGGAAAGCTATCTAGCCAAGTATTCCGACAGTATGAAAGAAGCCGGCACAGGTGGGCTGGTGTGGGACGAGGCCAACCTCACCGCGTATCTTCGAGACCCGAAAGCCGTGATTCCGAAAGGCAAAATGGCCTTCCCCGGCCTGAAGGACGAAGCTGACCTCGCGAATGTGATCGCCTATCTCAGCGCAGATCCAAAACCTTGAAGCCCGGTCGCCAGCAGAGGCACGGACGGCTGCTCACGGATATGCCGGCGAACAGCCCCTTGCAAAGGAAACTCCCGATTGAGCGAGAGGAAGGTCGTGAATAGAGGGTCCTGCGTTTGATCGAAGGCAGGCCGTCAGCCGCGTGTAACTGCATCGAACGGACTGGGGATGACAAGTCCTTTGCTTGACGACCATTGCGCGGCCATGCCCATGGCCACCGCTTTCCAGCCGTCGTCCAGCGTCACCTCGACCGGGCCCTCGCCGCGCACCGCGGCGCAGAACCGCTGGTGCTGGTAGAATGTCGAACCGTTGTGATCTCCGGCCGCCAGCAATCGCGAGTCGACCGGGATCTCGACCGCGTAAGGCCCCTGCGGGCTGCGCGGGCTGACGATCACCTGCGCCGTCGGCGCCGCGCCCAGAACGGCTGGCCAGAAGCGGC
>JBGTLX010000678.1:0-6183 GCA_041743855.1 Rhizobiaceae bacterium
TTACAGAATTCAAGCGGCAATGAATCCCAAAACGAGCGGCAGCATAATTCAAACACCAATTCTCATTTTGAATTTGAACCTGGCTTCGAAAAAGCCCCGGCCAAACCCACAGAGCCAAGACCGGAAAGGAATTACCAAGCCGAAAAGACCTATCCACTTGGACTGGTGCTGAAAGCCCGGAAATGGCCGATTATGCCGTCGACGGCATCAACAACTGGCGCGATTTCATGGCGACCGCCGGGCAGGTGAGGGGATATCTTGGCATCAGTCCGTCGGCCTATGCAGAGGCGCTGGGTGCGATCGGCCAAGAGAACACCGCGATTGTGATTGCCTGCATCCTGCAGCGGGCCAATCACATCACCTCCGCCGGTGGCTATCTGCGTGTGCTCACCGCTAAGGCGAGGGCGGGGGCGTGTGCGGTCGGTCCGATGCTGATGGCGGCGCTGCGGGCAAGTCAGCCATCAGCGCGAATGACCGGCTAAGGCTTTTTGGACCACGTCGCGATGCTACAACACATGACCACCGCAGATGCCGCCGGCACCGATCTCGACAACGACGCCTTGCTGGAGGTCGTCCAGAGACAAACCTTTCGTTTCTTTTGGGAAGGCGCGCATCCAGTGAGCGGACTTGCCCGCGATCGCCAGAAGACCACCGGCGATCCCGTCAACGATCTCGTCGCGATTGGCGGTTCGGGTTTCGGTATCATGGCGATCGTCGTCGCCGTCGAACGGAGCTGGGTATCACGTGACGATGCGGTTGGCCGGCTCGGCGCCATGCTTTCATGCCTGGAGGAGACACCGCGTTACCACGGCATGTTTCCGCATTTTATCGATGGGCGAACGGCAAAGACCATTCCTTTCAGGCGCAAGGACGATGGCGGCGACGTGGTGGAAAGCGCATTCCTGTTTCAGGGACTGCTTGCCGCGCGTCAGTATTTCGACAGGAACACCGCTGCTGAACGAGGCCTTCGCAACCGCATCAACCGCTTGTGGCTGGAGGCGCAGTGGGGCTGGTTCACGAAAGAAGGAGAAAAACGCCTTTACTGGCACTGGAGTCCCAATCACGGCTGGGGGATGAACCGCACAATCGGCGGTTGGAACGAATGTCTGCTGGCCTATGTGCTTGCCGCCGGCTCGCCTAAGCACTCGATCGACGCCGGCGCCTATCATCATGGGTTTGCCTCGGGCCCGAGTTTCCGCAACGGGCGAAGCTATTACGGGATCGAATTGCCGCTTGGCATGAATTTCGGCGGCCCGCTGTTCATCGCGCATTATTCGTTCTGCGGCCTCGACCCGCGGGGTCTGACCGATCGCCATGCCGATTACTGGGAGCAGAATTTGCGGCACACGCGGATCAACTACGAGCATTGCGTCGCCAATCCGCACGGCCATGCCGGCTACGGACCCGACTGCTGGGGATTGACGTCAAGTCATGGACCAAAGGGCTACGCCGCCCATGCTCCGGACAAGGATATCGGCGTAATTGCGCCGAGCGCTGCCCTTTCGAGCTTTCCCTACGCGCCCGCCGAGGCGATGCGTGCGCTGCGCTATTTCCTGGCCCGGCCGAGACATCGCATCTGGGGACGGTACGGATTCGTTGACGCGTTTTCGGAACGCCGGAACTGGTATGCGAGAACCTATCTCGCGATCAACCAGGGGCCGATCGTCATCATGATCGAAAATCATCGAAGCGGGCTGCTGTGGAAGCTCCTCATGAGCGCACCCGAGATCCGCACCGGACTTTCTAGGCTTGGCTTCATAAGCCCTCATCTGTAGTGATCGTTCGGCAACCGCCAAACAACCCAGAGATCCTATCCTATCCTATCCTATCCTATCCTATCCTATCACGCTGTCTGGCGGAGAACGCCGGTGGGGTAGATGTGATCGAAAGCGAGACCTGTTGCGGGCGCGGCATCTGTCCAAGTCCCCGGCGGATCACGCTGCAGACCGACCTGGTGTCGCTTGGCAGTTAACTTCAAGAATGTGGTCGTTTCGGTCAGGATTGGCACTTAATTGAGAATCTGGAAGTCCGGATTCTCAAATTAAATGCAATCCGTAATGGCCTAAAAGGCCGGTGGATCCTTTGAATTGCATACGCTGTCTTCGAGAAATACGAGGTCGGTAAGGTGTTGAGTTGATTCACACGTTAAATGCCAATGGCCGAGCTTGATTTCAAATTCAAATTAGATGCATGGCATACTGAAATCGTTTAATCCATTCTCATCATTAACTGCAAATCGACATCTGGCGCGTCGTGTAGTCCTTGACCGGCCGAAAGTTGTGGCAATCCAGGCAGACCCAACGAAAGAGGGAATACGTCTCCGCCTCGTGGTTCACGACCCCGCTCTGCAGCGCTGTCATGATCGTCTTGCCGTCCTCGATCGACAGGCCAAGGTCGCCGTCAAACAGACGTTCCCAACTCTTGTCGATACGGACCGCCTTCCGGCAAACGTCACCGAACTCGTTCCTGCCCTCGATCGTGATCGTCTATTCCACCGCCATCGCCTTCCCCGAACAAAGCGACGCTGATGGACTACGCGGGCCTAACAACCCGTATTCGACCCCAGAGAAATTACCGGTCTCTACTCTGAGTCTCGCGATGATCCGTCCTTTGCTGGCCGGCGCCGCCTGATGATCGGAAGCCCTTGTCATCCTTTAAGATCATATGCTATCGGACCCACGAAGAGGTGTAGGTCCGGATTGCTTGAGTTCATCGATCGAGCCCTGGCCCATGAGCGTAACGGTTGCGGCCAGTTCCTCCTTCAGGATGACGATCGCCAGCGAAACGCCGTTCTGGCCTGCCGCCGCCAGCCCGTAGGCGTAGGCGCGCCCGAGCAACACGCCCGACGCGCCGAGCGCGAGGCATTTCACGATATCCGTCCCCCTCCGGATTCCTCCGTCGATGAGCACTTCGATGTCGTCCTGCACTGCGCCGCGAACCTCGTCGAGGACCGCGATCGTCGAACTCGCCCCGTCGAGCTGGCGGCCTCCGATTCTCCCGGATTTCGGACCAGACACCGATCGGCTCCTTCGGATCATGCTGGAACAGCATCCGGATTCCGTTAGCGCTCCGGCTCGCCAGCGATTTGGCGAAAGCGCCGCGCTCGACGATGTCCTTGCCCAGATCCATGCGGCCAAACAGGCTGGCGTAGCCGGAAAAGGCGCCGTCGGCCTCGACCTCGTCCAGCACCAGCCCGACAAATTTGCGTTCGCCGAACAGGTTGGCTGCTTCAGCATTCATCGGCTTGTCTCCCGTGTTTCCCTGCACCCCGGACGATTCCGTTCGAGGGCATGTTTCCCGTCCTCCGTTTGCCAGAAGCGGCGGCCGCCACGCTCGAAGGCGCGGAAGACGAAGCCCAGCGCCCACCAGGCGCAAAGGCTCGCCGCGGCCGATCCCATCAGCACCATTTCCGCAGCGGCGATCTTGTCGCCGATGCCCAGTTCCGCCGCGATCTTAAGGCCCGCCGCGCCGCCGAACACCAGCCCGCACACGGTGCCTACGGCGAACCGCAACGCCGCCTCGCGCCTGCCGTGCGGCAGGATATAGGCCAGCGAGATCGCCGACCCGGCTACCGCGCCGGCGCCCTTCGCCAGCCAGAGCCAGGCGGCGTCCACAAATTCGGTCATGATTGTTTTCCTCTTGGAGCCGGGCGCGACGCTTCCCTCCCCCTTGAGGGGAGGGTGGCCGCGAAGCGGCCGGGTGGGGTCCAAGCGGCAGTGCTCGACGCCCTCTTCGGGCTTCAGTTCCTCACAGAAAGAAGAACGCCGAGCGCTGCCTCCACCGACCCCACCCGCCTCGCTTCGCTCGGCACCCTCCCCTCAAGGGGGAGGGATCACCGCACCCCATACCCCACCGCCTGCCTCTTCTCGTCGTCGCTCAAAAATTCCGCGCTGCCCACCCTCGCCCACAGCGCATCGCGCTCGCCGGACAGGCCGTCGACCTGGTCGGCGTCGTACCAGAGCCGCAGACCCTCGCCGAAGGCCGGCGTCAGCCAGGCCGACAATTCCTTGGCCGTACGCGCCACCAGCGGCAGAATGGTCAGCCGATAGAAGGCGCGATTGGCCTCCTGGTAATTCGCATAGGTGTTGTCGCCCGGAATACCGAGCAGCATCGGCGGCACCCCGAAAGCCAGCGCGATGTCGCGGCTCGCCGAATTTTTCGCCTCGATGAAATCCATGTCCTTGGGCGTCAGGCCCATCGCCTTCCAGTCCAGCCCGCCTTCGAGCAGCAGCGGCCGCCCGGCCCGCGTCACGCCCGAATACCCCTCCTCCAGCTCGGCCTTCAGCCGGTCGAACTGCTCGTCGGTCAGATTGCCGCCGTCCTTCGGCTGATAGACCAGCGCACCCGATGGCCGCGCCGAATTGTCGAGCAGCGCCTTGTTCCAGCGCCCCGCCGCGTTGTGCGTGTCGAGCGCCATCAAGGCGGCCTCCAGCGGCGGAAAGCCATAATGGTCGTCGAGCGGATGGAACAGCGTCAGATGCAGCCCGCCGCCGCCAGAACCTGTCGCGATCCTGCGCCGTCCGCCGCCCTCGGCATGGTCGAGTCCCACCGGCCAGCCGCCCGCATCGGTCACCACCGTCGTCCGGTCGGGCCTGAGCAGATGCAATTCGCGAAAATCGCCGGCGTCGATCCGCTCGACATAGGCGTTGCCGGCGAGCAGCAAATGCCCATACAGAGCCTCCAGAAAACTCGCTCCCGCCTGGCGCTGGTTCGGTCGTTCCATCAGCGCCAGCAACGGATGCTCGTCGAGTTCCTTCGCGCCGTCATAAAGCATCCACGGCACGGCGGAAGCGGTTTCGCAGATCAGCCGCACCGAGCGGTGCACCACCGGGTTCTTCATGAACCCCTCGCGGGCAAGCCCGGCATAGTCGCGCCGTGTCCACCGCGCCTCGTAGCCCGTGTGGATCGCGACGAAACCTTGCGCGCTCTTGCGCTCCGGCACGGCAGCACTGCCGGTCCATGGCCAGGTGAAGGGCATGTTCTTCTCTCTTGTTTGCATGGGTTGGCCGGCGTGAACTCGTCGCGAAAGTCGCTCCGGCGAGTCAGGTGATGGTGGTTTCGAGAACCGGAGCGCAGCGGACGTTTGGGTCCGTGAGCACCGGAAGCGGAGAAAACGCCGTCAGATGGCCGCCGGAGTAGAGTTTCGGGGCGGGTTCACTAAAAATCCCGTATCCGCGGGCTCCCCGCCCGTCCCGGCATCAGCTCACTCACCGCCCAGACCAGCGCATCCACCCGATCCGGCGACCTGCCATTCGACAGTCCATTCGGCCCGAAATCGCACATCTCGTCTTCCAGCTCTGGAAACCGCCCGGCATGGCGTACCCTGCCCTGCTGATAGAGTGCGGCCACCGGTTCGGCGCGCAGCCATTTGCCACGGGTCGCCCGCACCGCCTTGACCGGAATTTTGGCATCGACGGTGCGGATCACCGCCGTCACCATGTCGCCGCCCTGGTTGACCTCGGCCACAAGACAATCGGCCTGCAGGCGATGAAACAGATTGACCGCCGCACTCGCCCAGTCGCGCGGCTTGGCCGCCCGAATTGTCACGTCGGCCAGCACCACCACATTGCCGTCGCCGTCCAACCCCGCAGCCACGATCCCGCAAGCATCCGACGTTTTTCGCGCGCTTGCCGGCGGATCGACCGCCACCACGATCCTGCGCAGTTCCGGCACTTCGCCGACCGTCGCCGCCTCGATCATCGCCCGCGACCACAGCGCGTCCTCGCGGTCCTCGATCAGTTCGCCGTCGAGTTCCTGGCGCGCCAGCGCCGTATTGCCGTAGCGTCCGCGCAAGCTCTCCAGAAAACCCTCGGCCAGATTCGCGGCATTGTCGGCAGTGCTAAGCCGCGTCAGCGCCACCTGCGGGTCGAGCATCAGCCGCTTCAGCAGCGGCAGCGGTTTTGGCGTCGTCGTGATCAGCTGGCGCGGCAGCCGGCCCAGCCTGAGCGTAAACTGCAGCATGTCGAAACACGCCTGCACATTCTTCCATTTGGCGAATTCATCGAGCCAGGCCGCCTCGAATTGCGGCCCGCGCAAGCTCTCCGGGTCCTCCGACGAAAAAATCTGCGCCACGGCCCCGCTCGGCCACACCAGCCGCCGGCGTGTCGCCTCGAAGCGCGGCCGGTCGCCGCGCGCAATCGTGCGGATGCCCGAAGGCCCGTCGATCATCACCTCGCGCACATC
>JBGTLX010000679.1:0-7332 GCA_041743855.1 Rhizobiaceae bacterium
CAAGCGGCTGGGCCGGGAGGTGACGTTCACCAACATTCCGTTCACCGGCCTGTTCGCGGCCGTCCAGTCCGGCCAGATCGACGCCGCCGTGTCGTCGATCACCATCACCAAGAAGCGTCTGGAATCCGTCAGCTTCGCGCAACCCTATTACGACAGCGACCAGTCGCTAACCGTCAAGAAGGACAGCGGCATCACGAACCTTGCCGGCATGGAAGGCAAAACGGTCGGCGTCGACACCGGTTCGACCGGCGACATGTGGACGACCGAAAACCAGCCCAAGACCAAGATCGCGACGATCAACAAATATGAAGGCCTGCAGCCGGCCATGCTCGACCTCGAGGCCGGACGCATCGACGGCTACATCTCCGACATCCCCGCGCTGCTTTACTACGTCAAGGACAAGCCGCAGTTCGAGGTGGTCGAGCGCATCAAAACGACCGAGCAGTATTCGGTGATGTTCGCCAAGGATTCGCCGCTGGCCGCCGAGGTCAACGAGGTCATCACCGCGATGAAGACGGACGGAACGCTGGCCACCATCCACGAGACCTGGTTCGGCGCCAAGCCGGACGAAGGATTGGCCACCAGCACCGTTCTGGACATGCCAAAACTCTGATCGAGAGAGACATACGCCGAAGGGGAGCCGGGCAACCGGCTCTCCGCCCGGAACTGCTGGACGGTTTTGAATGTCTATTTTCGATACGTTTCTGAACTACCGGGTCTTCGTGGAAACCCTGCCGCTGATCCTGAGCGGCCTGACGACCACGCTTGTTCTCGGCTTCACCTGCATCGTGCTGGGCTTCTTCGCCGGCCTGCTGCTGGCGATGATGCGGCTCTATGCGCCGCGGCCCATCCGCATCCTGACCATCGCCTATATCGACGTGTTCAGGTCCATTCCCGTTCTGGTTCTGTTGTTCGTCGTTTATTATGCGCTGCCTTTCGCGGGCATAAGGCTGAGTTCCTTCACCTCCGCGACGACGGCGATCTCCATGATTTCGGCGGCCTATTCGGCCGAGATCATCCGCGCCGGCATCGAGGCGATCCCGAAAGGCCAGTTCGAGGCGTCGATGGCGCTCGGGCTGCATTTCATCTCGACCATGCGCAAGGTGATCCTGCCGCAGGCGATCAAGATCGTGGTGCCGCCGCTGACGTCCAATTCCATCAACGTCATGAAGGACACCGCGCTCGCTTCGGTGGTGGCGATGCCCGATCTGCTAAAGCAGGCCAATCAGGCGCAGGCGCTGGCCGCCAATCCGACGCCGCTGATCGTGGCCGCCGTCATCTATCTGATCATTCTGTTGCCGCTGGTCCGCCTGGTCGGGCTTCTCGAAAAGCGCCTGGCCTCGACCACGCGCTGACATTTTCCTCAACCGAGGTTTTCATGACACTCGATCTCGATTTCGCACGCTCGCAATTTCCGGCACTCGAAAGCGGCTGGGCCTTTTTCGATAATGCCGGCGGGTCGCAGGTGCTGCGCCCCGTCGCCGAGCGGGTGGCGGAGTATCTCCTGACCACCAGCGTCCAGACCGGCGCGAGCTACGAGCCTTCGCAGCGCGCCAGCAGCAGACTGGCCGAGGCGCGCGCCCGCATGGCGACGCTGGTCAACGCCAGCCGCCCGGAAGAAGTCATTTTTGGTCATTCGACCACCGTGCTGGTGCGGTTTCTGGCGACCGCCATGGCCAGCCAGTTTTCGCCGGGCGACGAGATCGTCGTTACCAACTTCGATCATGAATCCAACATCGGCCCGTGGCTGACGCTGAAGGAGCGCGGCGTCGTCTTCAGAGTCTGGAACGTCGACCTCGATACGCTTCAGCCCAGCCTCGACGATCTCGACAGGCTCATGACGCCGAAGACGCGTCTCGTGTGCGTGACGCATGCGTCGAACATTCTCGGTTCCATAAATCCCATCAGGGAGATAGCGGATTTTGTTCATGCGCACGGCGCGCGCATCTGCGTCGACGGCGTCGCCTATGCCCCGCACCGCGTTATCGACGTGCAAAGCCTCGACGTCGATTACTATGTGTTTTCGCTCTACAAGACCTACGGGCCGCATCTGGCGGTCATGTACGGCCGCCACGGCCATCTGCTCGAGCTCGACGGGCTTTACCACTACTTTTACGGCAAGGACAAAATTGCCGCCAAACTCGAGCCCGGTAACCCCAACTACGAACTCGC
Source organism: Rhizobiaceae bacterium (assembly GCA_041743855.1). Taxonomy (GTDB): domain Bacteria; phylum Pseudomonadota; class Alphaproteobacteria; order Rhizobiales; family Rhizobiaceae; genus JBGTLX01. Next base: position 2,173 of record JBGTLX010000679.1, read on the forward strand.
ATGGGGAAGTGCCGCCATCGTCGACTATCTGGAAACGCTCGGGCAGGGCGAAGGTCGACCGGCGATCGATCGAGCCTTCGAGGCGATCGCCGACCAAGAGGCGGAGATCGGCGAACGGCTGCTCGGCTGGCTGCGGGCGAAAAACGGCGTCCGGATATTCGGCCATCGCGGAGCCGACGCGGCACTCCGCGTTCCGACCATCTCCTTTACCGTCGAAGGCAAGGCGGCGGCCGACATTGTCGGCCATATCGACGAGGCCAAGATCGGCGTTCGCCATGGCGATTTTCATTCCCGCCGCCTGATTGAAGCGTTGGGCCTCGCGCGGGCCGGCGCCATCCGCGTTTCGATGGTGCATTACAACACGACGGACGAGGTCGACCGGCTGATCCGCGCGCTCGACGCCGCGATGCGGTGAGGGCCTTCTTACCTCGCCCCTTGTGGAGAAGCCGGATTGCCCCGATTTGTCATTCCGGGTGAGGGGTAAGTACACGCCAAGTTGACGACCCCCCATCCGCCCCCTTCAAATCCTGTGCAGGCGCAGCGGGCTGGTTTTCTCGCGCGCGATCAGGCCTTTCGCCTCCAGGTCAAGCTGCACCGCCTTCATCCACCAGCCGGCCTTGGCTCCGCCCGCAAACAGATCCTCCGGCAGATGGGGCAAAACCGCTTGCTGGACTTCCGCCACCGTCAACCCCGGTGATTTTTCGGGCAGGATTTGCAGGAAAGCCTGCCTCATCGCGCCGTACATGGCCGCGTCGACCCGCTCGGACTTGCCAGGATGGTTGACGTTTTCGATTTCGATTTTGCCGGTTTGGGTTTTTGCCATTTCGGACTCCTGAGGGGTGCGGGCTCACGGTTCCAGGTCGATCGCAGCGCGGAAACTGCCGTCCATGTGGAAGGGCACGGACGTGTGTTCGTGGGCAATTTTCCACATGCCGCCCGCGCGGACGAAACACATTGTCGCGCGCATCCACCACACCGCCTTCTCGCCGCCCTCTTTGGTGACAGCGCTGACGTGGACGAGACCGTGGCTGAACGCCGCATCGCCGCTGACAATGATCTCGAAGTTGCGCGACTGGCTCTCCACCGGTCCCTCCCAGGTGTCGAACCACGCAGCCATGGCCTTTTCGTCGACCTTGTGGGCGAGCGGCGGCGCGAGGTCGAACAGCACCGCGCCCGGCGCGTAGAGCGCGGCGACGGCTGCGGCGTTTTTCTCGTAATGCGCCCTGTTGAAAGTCCTGATGAGGGCTTCGATCGAAGCCTTATCGGTTTCGACGGTCATGAACGCTCTCCATTACTGTTGCGCCCCAAAGGACGAACGGAAAGGGCCAGTCCCGACACCGGCTGCAATCAATTTTGAGCTGCTTCAGACCGGATGCCGAATCATGGTGGCGGCGCGGCGCTTGCGGCCGTCGAAAAGCTTCCAGAACTTACGGCGATCCGGTGCCTAAGGGAACTCCTGAACTTCCGAGGGCGTTGGTCGGGAGGGAGACCTGGATATTGGCAATCAACTGGTTCTTGTTCAAGCGGCTCACTCGTGCGCTCTGGTTTTTGCCTGCGCTGTTTTCGATTTTTGCCGTGCTGATGGTGGGAGCGTCGTTTTTCTCCACCTACTTTTTCCCGGACGGCCTCGACGCCGACCAACTCCCGATCACGGTTTCGGCCGACGCCGTCCTTAGCATCCTGACGATCATCGCCTCCAGTATGCTTGCCGTGACTGTGTTCTCCCTCTCGACTCTGGTGAATCTGTTGTCGACGGCATCGACATCGACCTCTCCGAGGGCTGTCTCTCTTATCGTCGAGGACCGGACGGCGCAGACCTCGATCTCCGTCTTCATCGGCGCTTTCCTGTTCAGCGTGGTCGCCATCATCGGCCTCTCCGGCGAAATCTACAGCATCAGCGGCCGGCTCATCCTTTTTATCGCGACCCTGTTCGTGGTGTTAGCCGTGGTCTGGGCGCTCATCCGGTGGATCGGCCACATCTCTATCGTCGGGCGGGTCGGCGATACCATCGACAGGGTCGAAACTGCCACCGGCCAAGCTCTTTCGCGCGTCGGCCCCGGCGGACTGTTCGGCTGCCGCCAGGACTCGCTCCCCCGGCCGGCGGATTGTTTCGTGCGCGCCGGAGTGATCGGCTTCGTCCAGCACTTCGACCGGGATGCCCTCCAGAAGCTGGCGGAGACAAACGATCTGACGGTGCACGTGCTGGCTCGACCGGGCGCCTACGTGGATTTTGACAAGCCTTTAGCGGTGATCGGCGGGCAGGCCGCCGAAGGCTGCCTGGCGGAACTTCGCGAAGCCTTCGTTCTGGGCCACGAGAGAACCTTCGAATATGATCCGGGCTTCGGACTGACGGTGCTGGCGGAGATCGCGCAAAGGGCGTTGTCGCCGGCGGTTAATGATCCGGGCACCGCCATCCAGGTGCTCACGACGCAGACAAGGCTGCTCGGCCGCTGGGCGACAGATCGACCGGGCGAGGATGAGGGCTCGACTTGCGACCGCGTTTCGATCGAGCCGCTCGTCCCGGCCGAGCTGCTGGCGCAGTCGTTCCCGGCGCTAGCGCGTGACGCCGGCCTATCCATCGACGTGACGCTTGCGGTGCTGAGAGGTCTGCGGAGCCTGGCGGAAGCAGCCCCCGCCGTTTTCGGCACTTCGGCGTTTGAGTTATCGCGGGACATTGCGGCGCGAGCGGAAGCATCCATGTGCTTTCCGGCCGACATTAATGCGGTTCGGGCTGCGGCGCAGGCGCGACTCAAAGCGGATGGCGCATGATTGTCGCGGCGCGGCGCTTGCGGCCGTCGAAAAGCTGCCAGATCGAGTGGCTGACCAGCGCCACGATCAGGATCAGCCCGCCGATCAGGCTGTTGCGGGTCGGGACCTCGGCAAAGATCATCCACACCCAGATCGGCGCGAGCACGGTTTCCAGCAGATAGAACATGGCGACTTCCGGTCCGGAGATGTAGCGCGGGGCGGTGGCCAGACAGAAGAACGACACCGGCATGATGACGGCGCCGTTGAAGATGATCCACCACGGCGCTTCGACGTTGAGGCCGGTTTCGGAGACCAGATAGGCGGCGACGAGGAACGGCAGCACCACGCCGACAAGCGCGGTGAAGCCCATGTCCCGGTTGCTCGACCGGGAAATGCTGATGGCCGAGGCGATCAGAAAGGCCGAGCACAGCGCCATAAAGTCGCCGAGCAGATTTCCCGCGCCGAGACTGTCGCCGACGATGATGAGAATACCCCCGGTCATGGCGGCCATGGCGGCGAAGGTGGCGGCGCGCGGACGCTCTCCAAGGAATATCCAGGACAGAAGGGCTGCAAACATCGTGGTGAAGGCGAGGATGAAGACGAGATTGGCTGTCGAGGTGTTGAAAACGGCGGCGATGAAGGTGATGGAGCCGAGGCCGTAACAGGCGGCGACCGCTATGCCCGCACGGCCGGGCACCAGCGCCGGCGCGTCGCGGGAAAACATCCGCCAGACCGTCCAGATGAGAAGGGCGGCGGCGAAAGTCGTGCCGCTGCGCAGCAACAGGATGGTCCAGTGATCGCCGCCGGCAAGGCGTATGAGCGGAATGTCGACAGTCAGCGCCAGGCCGCCGATGGCGGCGAGCAGAAGGCCTTTGGAATGGTTTGTTTCGCGCAAAGGTCGGGCGTTCCGTCAAATACAACGGCAGCGTCTGTTGCAGGCCGGTTGTTATGGCTGTCCGGTGAACCGCTCCCAGCCCTTGGGGCCGAGATGTTCCTGCGGCGTGAAGCGGACCTTATAGTCCATCTTGCGCGAGCCGTTGACCCAGTAGCCGAGATAGACATGGGGCAGGCCGGCGGCCCTGACGCGGGCGATGTGGTCGAGGATCATGAAGGTGCCGAGCGAGCGATCCTCCATCTCGGGGGTATAGTAGGAATAGACCATCGACAGGCCGTCGGCCATCTTGTCGGTGAGCGCCACGCCGATGAGTTCGCCCGTGCCCTTGCCGGTGATGAAGGTGTCCGGGCCGCGCCGTCTGTACTCGATGATTTTTGTGTCGACATGCGTGTCCTCGACCATCATGGCGTAGTCGAGCACGGTCATGTCCGACATGCCGCCCTTGCGGTGGCGGGCGTCGAGATAGGTGCGAAACAGCGAATACTGTTCGGTCGACGGCTCCGCGTCGTGCATGGCCCCGATGAGATCGGAATTGCGCTGGGCGACGCGGCGCATGTTGCGGGTCATCGAGAATTCGCCGACCAGGATGCGCACCGAGACGCAGGCGCGGCAGGTTTCGCAGGCCGGGCGGTAGGCGATGTTCTGTGAGCGCCGGAAGCCGCCCTGGGTCAAGAGATCGTTCATCTCGGGGGCCTTGTCGCCGACAAGGTGGGTAAACACCTTGCGCTCGAACTGTCCCTCGACATAGGGGCACGGCGAGGGCGCGGTCAGGAAGAACTGCGGCGACTGGGTCGGATGGTGCTTCATTGCGTGTTCAGACGAACTCCATCGAATCACCCTACCTTGAAGGGGTCCGCGAAAAATTCAACAGGATTATATACGTAGCTTGAATCGCTGCCTAAGCGAATACCGCCAAGCATTTGCCTGGATTCGGCAATTCCTGCTCCGCTCAGCGGTCCGTGCGGGTGACGACGGTGCCGAGCAGCAGGTCGTGGACGGTGCGCTTGCGGTCGGTGAACAAGGTGGCGAGCAGGATCAGCGGCGTCAGCACGACATTGCCGGCCCAGAACAGCACCGAATGGACGACAGCCGTCGCGCCGCCGATGGGGCGGCCGTCGAGCCGGTCGAGCCGCACGCCCATCATGCGCATGCCAGTGGTGGCCTGGTTGGGGCCGCCGAGCGTGTTCCAGACATAGATGATGGCTACCGCCGGCCCGAGAATGCCAAACAGCATCCAGCCGAGCCCGAGCGTCAGGATGCCGAGGAAGAAAACCAGGATCGCAAACGGAATGAGCCATAGCGCGACGATCAGATAGTCGATGAGGAACGCGAAGATGCGGCGCGTGCGCACGCCGTCATAGGCGCGGACGTCCTCGAGCCGTGACTGGGTGATGTCGCCGTCGATTGTACTGCTCATGATCGTTTCCCAAAAAGGTGGCGCGACAGCCATGCGGCCGCGCCTTCGACGATTCAGATGGTGAAAAACCGGCGAAAATTCAAGATGGTTCGCGTTGCCG
>JBGTLX010000680.1:0-10745 GCA_041743855.1 Rhizobiaceae bacterium
CCGCCGCAATAGCGGCTCAGGCTTTCCTGCGCGCGTCCGCGGCGTGCTGAAGCGCGCGCCCCGTCGCCTCGTCGTCGGCGAAGAAGGATTCCACCGCCAGTTCCGACAGCGTCACGTCGAGCGGCGTGCCGAAGACGGTGATGGTGCTGATGAAGGACAGCACCTCGCTGCCCATCCTCAACCGCAGCGGATGCGCGATTATGGAAAAATCCGGGTGGGATTGCGTGTGGGTCCGGGGTCCGGCCGGATAGCTCTTCAATTCCTTTTCAAGCTCGACGAGCACGGGATCGGCCACGGCGTCGTTCTGGCGTTTCAGCCGGGCCATCAGGTGTCCGCACCATTCATTCAGATTGACGATCCGGGGCGCAAGCCCGGCCGGATGCAGGCTTAGCCGCAGCACGTTGACCGGTGGCGTCAGCAGCGAGGCATCCGCGATGCCCTCGAGAAACGGCGCTATCGCCGCATTGGCCTCGATCAGGTTCCAGTGCCGGTCGACCGCGAGCGCGGGATTGGGCTCGTGGCCTTTCAGCACGAGCCGGACCGCTGCCATGGCAGGCGCGAGCGAGGGGTGCTCAAGCGGGCGCTCGCCGTATCCGGGCGCAAAGCCCGCGGCCAGCAGTAGGTGGTTTCGCTCCCGGAGCGGGATAGCCAGCGTCTCCGCCAGATGCAGCACCATGTCGCGCGACGGTTTTGAACGGCCGCTTTCGAGAAAGCTCAGATGGCGTTGCGAAATCTCGGCGTCGCTTGCGAGATCCAACTGGCTCATGCGCCGCCTGGTGCGCCATTCGCGCAGGAGATTGCCGGCGGAAGCTTGGGATGTCGTTGCGCTGGTTTTCATGGCTGGACGATAGACGAGGGCAATCCGGGTTTCCATTACCTCACGCGTAATCGCCTTGGTTCGGTCACTGAGCCATCTTCGCGGCATCCCGGCAGAAGGCCGGTCAACGCGAAAGGAAAGCTCATGTCCGTCACCATCACTCCATTTCTCCGCAACGTGCTCCGCGCTGATGCCCTGGTCAGCGGCGCGGCCGGGCTGCTCATGGCTGCCGGCGCGCCCTTTCTGGCGCCCTTTCTCGGCCTGCCGTCGGGTTTGCTCTTTTGGGCGGGTGTCGCGCTGTTCCCGTTTGTCGCTCTGCTGCTCGGCGTCGCCGCCCGCAGCGAAATCTCGCGGCTGATGCTCTTCGACATCATCGGCATCAATGCGCTGTGGGTCGCGGCAAGTTTTGGCGTGCTGTTCAGCGGCGCGGTCGCGCCCAACGCGCTGGGTTACGGTTTCGTCATCGCCCAGGCGCTCGCCGTGGCAGTTCTGGCCGAACTGCAATTCGTCGGGTTACGGCGCTCGGCCGCCGCGACCGCCTGATCGGTTTCTATTGCCGAAGTTCCCGCAGCCGCGCCTTCACCTCCAAAAAATCCCGCCACGCAAGTTTCTTGTGGGCGGGATTTCGCAAGAGATAGGCCGGATGCAGCGTCGGCATCGCCGGGATTACGGTTCCCGAGGCGGTCACATGGGTTTTCCAGCCGCCGCGCAGCCGCAGAATGCCCTCGCTGGACTTGAGCAGCAATTTCGCCGACGGACCGCCGAGCGCGATCAGAACGCGCGGATTGGCAAGCTCGATCTGCCGCTCGATGAACGGACGGCAGATTTCAGTTTCGTGCGGCGTCGGCGTCCGGTTGCCGGGCGGCCTCCAGGGGATGACGTTGGCGATATAAACCGATTGCCGGTCGAGGCCGATCGCCGCCAGCATGCGGTCCAGCAGCTTCCCGGAACGGCCGACGAAAGGCAGGCCTTCCAGATCCTCGTCGCGTCCCGGCGCTTCGCCGACCAGCATAACATCCGCTTCCGGATTGCCGTCGGCGAAGACGAGGCTTTTTGCCGTGAATTTCAAATTGCAGCCGTCGAATTCGGCGAGTTGGCTGCGAAGGTCGTCCAGCGTCCCCGCTTGGCTCGCGCGCTCGCGAGCCAGCGCCACCTGTGTTTCGTCGGGCACCGCGGTCGCGGCGGAAGGGCGTCCCTCTCTTTGAGGCGCGGCGGCCTGCGATGGTGACCGTGTCGGCGCTGCCACGGGTTCCTCCGCTCGTGGGGGCAGTAGAACGGGCGTTTCCCTTGCCGCCGCAACTTTCCCGGCTGGCAATGATTTGGTGGCTTCGCTCTCGGCGAAGCGGTCGACAGGCTCGTCGTCGAGCGGTTCATCGACCCCGGCCGCTGCATAAAAGGCAAGCAGATCGCGCAGTCCCGGCGATGTTTTGGCTGGGTGGGAGGTCATGGCCGCACAATCGGGTGCATGAGAGTCGATTGCAAGGTCAGGACGACGGGATGCGCGGGTCCTGGACCAGAAAGAATTCCCAGCGCGGCGTGAAGTCGCTGAGCAGGAAGCCGAAACTGCCGGTCTCGAGATGATCGATCTTGCCGTCCCTGAACAGCAGCCGGTCGTAGGGTTCAAACGCGCGGCTGAACCGAAGAAAGCTGGACGACGAGATGGTTTCGCTGTCGGTCCGGCGCTGGTCGAAGGACAGGCCGTCGCCGAACACGCTTGGCTCGCCGAACCGTTCCTGCAGCTCGAATTCGAACTCGACCCAAGGCAGTCGGCTGTTGTTCAGGATTTCGATTCGCATATGCAGAAAGCCGTTCGCGTAACGGCCAGAGAAATCATACGGCCGTATCGGAAGCACCGAGCGGATGACCATGGTGACCGGCGTGGCCGAATCCATCTCCTGGTAAATGACGAACGGATCTGTTCTGCCGCCCGTCCCGGAAGCAGACAGGATACGGAAGCCGCCAAGCTCATCGGAAAAGCTGTAGGCGCCGGCCACCAAAGGCTTTTGCGCGGCGACCGGCTCTTGAGCCGACACCGGCCCGGTCAAGGCAAGCATAAGCGCGACCCGCCGCGCCGCTCGGGCGATCGTAGCGGATACAAGCCGCCGGTGCGTCGATGCAGGCCCTGAAGAGTGAAGCTGCCGCATGGGGGCAGTATGGACGAGAAGCGCGGACCGGCACACCTGAAAACGTTGTGACCGGCTTGCAGCTGCCGCTGAACCCGGCTTGGCGGCACTCGTGCCTGCGCGAAGCTGCCGCAAGGTTTGCGCCGTGTTGGCAGTTTCGTGCCGCGGTCGGATGCGTTAAGGAGCGAATGACTGCCTTTCATGCCAGCAAAGCGGGGGGACGTTTGAATGAGCGAAATTGAACGCGAAAGCATGGAGTTCGACGTGGTCATCGTCGGCGCGGGGCCGGCTGGACTGGCCGCCGCCATCCGACTGAAGCAGGTCAATCCCGAGCTTTCGGTGGTGGTTCTGGAAAAGGGCGGCGAGGTCGGCGCGCATATCCTGTCCGGCGCCGTCGTCGATCCGATCGGCTTCGACCGGCTGTTGCCGGACTGGCGCGACGATGCCTACCACCCTTTCAAGACGCCCGTCACCGACGATCGCTTCCTCGTGCTCAGCCCCGCCCGCTCGGTGCGGCTGCCCAACTTCCTGATGCCGCCGCTGATGAACAATCACGGCAACTACATCGTCTCGCTGGGCAATGTGTGCCGCTGGATGGCCGGTCGCGCCGAGGCGCTCGGCGTCGAGATTTATCCGGGATTCGCCGCGGTCGAAATGCTCTACAATGACGCGGGCGCGGTGACCGGCGTCGTCACCGGGGACATGGGCGTCGAGCGCGACGGGACGCATGGTCCAGGCTTCGCGCCCGGCATGGCGCTGATGGGAAAATATGTGATGATCGGCGAAGGCGCGCGAGGTTCTCTCGCCAAAAAGTTGATCGCGAAATACAATCTCTCGGAAGGGCGCGAGCCCGGAAAATACGGCATCGGCCTCAAGGAACTGTGGCAGGTCAAGCCCGAAAACCACAGACCCGGCCTAGTCCAACACTCGTTCGGCTGGCCGCTCGACATGAAAACCGGCGGCGGTTCCTTCCTCTACCACATGGAGGACAACCAGGTCGTGGTCGGCTTCGTCGTCCACCTCAACTACAAGAACCCGTATCTGGCGCCGTTCGAGGAGTTCCAGCGCTTCAAGACGCATGCCGCGATCCGCGGCGTGTTCGACGGAGGCAAGCGCATCTCCTACGGCGCGCGCGCCATCACCGAAGGAGGCTGGCAGTCGGTCCCAAAACTGTCTTTTCCGGGCGGCGTGCTGATCGGCTGCTCGGCCGGCTTCGTCAACGTGCCGCGCATCAAGGGGTCGCACAATGCAGTGCTGTCGGGGATGCTGGCGGCCGAACATGCGGCGGACGCGATTGCCGGTGGGCGCGCCAACGACGAACTCGCTTCCTACGAAGCCGCATGGCGGTCCACCGACATCGGCAAGGATTTGAAGAAGGTGCGCAACGTCAAGCCGCTCTGGTCGCGCTTCGGCACCATCGCGGGCGTCGGACTGGGCGGCCTCGACATGTGGCTGAACACGCTGTTCGGCTTCTCGCTTTTCGGCACGATGAAGCACGGCAAGCCGGACCACGCTTCGCTCGAGCCCGCTGAAAAGCACAAACGGATCGACTATCCGAGGCCAGACGGCGTGCTGACCTTCGACCGGCTGTCCTCGGTTTTCCTGTCAAACACCAATCACGAGGAAAACCAGCCCATCCATCTGCAGGTCAATGACATGGACCTGCAGAAACGCTCGGAATATGCGGTGTTTTCCGGCCCGTCGACGCGCTATTGCCCGGCGGCGGTGTATGAATGGGTCGATGCCGACGGCAACGCGCTGGCCGGTGGACCGGGCGCGACCGACCAGGGCGGCGAGGTCTCGCACGGCGATCCGGAGGCGCGCTTCGTCATCAACGCGCAGAACTGCGTGCACTGCAAGACCTGCGATATCAAGGACCCGAACCAGAACATCAACTGGGTTCCGCCACAAGGCGGCGAAGGTCCGGGCTACCCGAATATGTGAGGGTGAGGAGCGGTCGGCCGCAGGCCGGCCAATCGACAACGATTTGTCGATTGGAGCGACGAACGCCCGAAGCCATAGCGAAGGGCCGGCAACGGACCGTTTCGACCGCCGTCAAAGGATGCCGGCGAAGGCCCGAGGCGGCCAATCCTGCTCCATGAGACTGCGTCCGCCAAGCAACAGACGGCACAAATATTTTTCCGCAGAGTGTCGGCATCCGGATGATATTGTAACGCGGCCCGCGATGTGCTGTGTTTGCGAGGTATCCAGAGGTTCGAAGCATGCGCAAAGCGGCATTGGCGTTGGTGTTGGCGACGGGCGTCTGTAACGGCTTTGCGGGCGAGGCGTCCGCTGGCGTCAAGACGACGGTCACGACCACGCACTATGCCATCACCGGCAAGACCGGAGCGGCGCTTCTGGCGGCCATGGATCGTCGCGGACCCAAGCACGGCCTTCTGACGCGCGCCATAGCCCAGACACGCTATACGGTGGCCTGGAAAATGGCATGGGGCGAAACGCGGACGGCTTGCCGGGTAAAGCGCGCCGATGGCCAACTGGCCATCACCTATACCTATCCGCGCGTTGACGGCGCTGTTTCACCCGACATGAAACGCAAATGGGGCAAATTCCTCGCCGGCGTGACCAAACACGAAAAGATGCATGGTTCGATCGCCCAGCAAATGGTTGTCGAGGCCGAGCGCGCGGTGTCGAACCTCACGATCCGCAACGATCCGGGATGCAGAAAATCGCGCAAGGAGGTCAAGCGACGTATCGACGCCACCTACGCAAAATATGAGGAGCGGCAGGTCAGCTTCGATGCCAGGGAACACCGCACCGGCGGCCCTGTCGAGGGTTTGATCGGCGCGCTCACGCGGCGTCGATAGGGTCCGTTCCTAACCTTCATATTGTCCTGCAGCACGTAGCACCACCGTGACCGGCGGCCGGTTGCCCCCGGGTGTCTCGTCGGCCCTCTTCAGTGAGAACTCGACGAGTATCGGGAAGTGATCGGAGCCGACCGCTTCCAGCGTGCGCGCCGAGTGGGGCGTGACGTCGCCTTTCGCGAATATCTGGTCGATGGGAAGGCCGGCGAAGCGCAATGCCTCGGGCAGCTTTCGGTAAAACCAGGTCGGGCCGGCAATGCGAACCGGCTGGAACGCGCCGGCCGCGGCGATTCGCCTGGCCGAATGACTCCAGGGCGCGGCGTTCAGGTCGCCGGCCAGAAACGCGGTGTCGGAGATCGCGCCTAGCGGCGCCGCTACATCGTCGATCTGGCTGGATTGATCGAAAGGCCAGGGCCAGTGCAGGTGCAAGGCGCCGACTTCGATGGGCGTCCCGTTGAGATCGACGGTCGCGGTCGCCAGCACGCCGCCGATGACACATTGCGGGCTGCTGCCCTCCGCGAATGGCCGCATCGACAGGATGGCGACGCCCCAGCCGCCGCTTGCGGGCGTGCAGACGATCCTGTGCGGATAGGCGCCGGTTAGCAAATCGAGTTTTTGCACCCAGAGCGAAGAGACCTCTTCGAGTGTAAGGATATCGGGCCGGAGGCGGCCGATCATCGACAAAACCTTGCCCGGCTCGGCATTGTCGAAACGCAAATTCAATTGCAGCAGGCGGTAAACCGGCGCTGTCTCGTCTTTCGGCTGAAAGGCCGCATGCACCTGACCGAAAGCCGGGTAGATTTGCACGCCTTGGGTGGTTGCAATCGCGGCCAGCCCGAAGACGATCGCCGCCAGCCCCTGACGCCACATCGAGCCGACGAGCGAGAGCGCCGCAGCCAGGATCATCACAACGGCGATGTGCAGGCGGAAGTGCGCAAGTGAATCCAGCGCCGGGTGCGCCGAGCCGAAAAAGCCCATCACCAGCGGCAGCGAGGCGAGCATCGCGATCCCGAAGGCGATCAGGCTGATGCGTTCACGGACGGACGGTGCGTTCATGTCGCCTGTTATCGGACAAATTGGGCTCGATCAAGAAACGCGAAACAATTACTGAAAGGCGGTTTCGGAAAAACTGCGCAGCTTGCGCGAATGGAGCCTTTCGGTCGGCATTTCGGCGAGTTTTTCGACGGCGCGGATGCCGATGGTCAAATGCTGGGCGACCTGCCGCTTGTAGAACTCGGTGGCCATGCCGGGCAGCTTGAGTTCGCCATGCAGCGGCTTGTCGGAAACGCAGAGCAGCGTGCCGTAGGGCACGCGAAAGCGGAAGCCGTTGGCCGCGATCGTCGCCGATTCCATATCGAGCGCGATGGCTCTGCTTTGCGAAAGCCTTTGCACCGGTCCACGCTGGTCGCGCAGTTCCCAGTTTCGGTTGTCGATGGTGGCGACGGTGCCGGTGCGCATGATGCGCTTCAGATCGTAGCCCGAAAGCCCGGTGACTTCGGCGACGGCCTCTTGGAGCGCCACCTGAATTTCGGCCAGCGGCGGGATTGGCACCCAGACCGGCAGATCGTCGTCGAGCACGTGATCCTCGCGCACATAGGCATGGGCCAGCACGTAGTCGCCCAGCGCCTGCGTGTTGCGGAGGCCAGCGCAATGGCCGAGCATCAGCCAGGCATGCGGCCTGAGCACCGCCACATGGTCGGTGATGGTCTTGGCGTTGGAAGGTCCGACGCCGATATTGATCATTGTGATGCCGCCATGACTGGGCTTCTTCAGATGATAGGCCGGCATTTGCGGCATGCGCGGCGGCGTTGCGCCATCGGAAGGCTTGGTTTCGCCAGTTGGAGTGGTCAGATTGCCCGGCTCCACGAACGCCCCGTAGCCGCCGCCGCCATTGGCCATCAAATCGCGGGCATAGACGCAGAACTCGTCGATATAGAACTGATAGTTGGTGAACAGGACGAAGTTCTGGAAATGGTGCGGGCTGGTGGCCGTATAGTGCGATAGCCTGTGCAGCGAATAATCGATGCGCTGTGCGGTAAACGGTGCGAGCGGCCGGGATTCTCCCGGCGCCGTTTCGAAAGTGCCGTTGGCGATGTGGTCGTCGGTGCCGTCAAGATCGGGCACGTCGAACAGATCGCGGATCGGCCGCTGCAGCCGGTCGGCCACCGAGCCGTCGACATGCGTGCCTTCGAGGAAAGCAAAATGGACAGGGATGGGCGTCGAGGATTCGGAGACCGTCACCGGCACTCCGTGGTTGCGCATGATCAACTGCAACTGCTCGACCAGATACCGTTCGAACAGGCCTGGTTGCGTGATGGTCGTCGAAAAATGGCCGGGCGTCGGCATGTGACCGTAGGCCTGGCGTGAATCGACCTGCCCAAACGAAGATGTCGTCACGCCGATCTCGGGATAGAAGGCCCGGTACCGCCTGTCGGCGTCGCCGCCTTCGACGAGGGCCGAAAACGAGTCGCGAAGAAACTGCGTGTTGCGGTTGTAGAGCGACCGAAGTGCCGCCACCGCCTTGCGCGCATCAGTGAAGCTTTGGCTCGCGAAAGGGTCGGGCGAGGCGGTCGAGCCTATTGGCTCAGGATAGATTCGCTTTTCCATGCACCCTTATACGAGGCTGCATCGCTGCATGGGAGGGGGTGGGGATCGAATAGGACGGAGCCGGAAAGGGCCTCAGGAGCGTTGCAGGCTGACCAGAAGAACGAAGCCGACGCCGGTCTTCTTCTGTCCGGGCGCTTCGATCGTCGAGCCGATGTCGGCGCGCAGGCTCGGCAGCGCCAGTACCGGCGCGGCGAGAACCAGCATAATCAGCGCCGCCTTCGGCAGCAGCCGAAGCACGGTCAGGGTCTGGGTGATTTTGCTGGTCATGGCCTGTCGCTTTTCCTTGGGTTCTTTTTTCGAATCAGTTTCGGTTTGGCGTGGGGCAGGCAGGTTTGTCGTTGAACGCGCAGGCTCCATCGCCCCATGAGCGGGTGTGACGGCCAGCCTCCGCGACGAGGATGGCGAAGTACATGCCGAACAAAGTCATGAGCAGGCAGACGATGGTGAAGCGGCGTGCGAGCATCGGTAATCTCCCCTCGATGCGAGGAGATTGCGCCAGGGCGACTGAACCGGCTCTGATGGAGGCGTTCATATCCGGTTCAATATTATTGACCGGAGTTAAACGGCTGCCCGGCTTGCGTTCGGCCGCCGCGTCTCTATCTGCGTCGTCAGCCCCACGCAGGATCCCGAAAAGTGGAATCGGTTTTCGGACAAGATCATGCGTCGATTCAAAGTGTAGAGCGTCCTTTACGCGTCCAAGAGGACGCGTGGCGCTCTACTGGAGATGCCCGATGACCACGCAGACCAAGCCGATCGAACTTTACTATTGGCCGACGCCGAACGGCTGGAAGATCTCGATCATGCTGGAGGAACTCGGCGTTCCCTATGAGGTCAAATACATCAACATCGGCAAGGGCGAGCAGTTCGAGCCGTCATTCCTGAAGATTGCGCCGAACAATCGGATGCCGGCGATCGTCGATCCGGAAGGGCCCTCTTCGGACGGAAAATGGCAAGGGCGGGCGATCTCGGTGTTCGAATCCGGCGCGATCCTGCAATATCTCGGCCGCAAGTTTGGCAAATTCTACCCGGCCGGCGAGAGGCTGCGCACTGAGGTGGACCAGTGGCTGTTTTGGCAGATGGGCGGTCTTGGACCCATGGCCGGCCAAGCGCATCATTTTAGGCAGTATGCGCCGGAACAGATTCCCTACGCAGTCGATCGCTATACCAACGAGGTCAACCGGCTCTACGGCGTGATGAACAAAAGGCTTGCCGATCGCGAATTCCTGGCCGGCGAGTATTCGATCGCCGACATGGCTTCGGTCGGATGGGTAAAGTCGTACAAGAATCAGGGTCAGGATCTGGACGACACCCCGGACCTCAAGCGCTGGTTCGAGACGCTGCTCGCGCGCCCGGCTGTGGACCGGGGCTTCGCTGTCGGAAAAGAGCACCGCAGCAATCTGGCCGACGACAAGGACGCGCAAAAAGTGCTGTTCGGGCAGAAGGCGAGGGCGTAGGGAGTAAGGCAATAGGCAACAGGCAATAGGCAATAGGCAGTAAGAAATGTAGCCGGCGCGACTTATCGGCTAGGTCGTGTGGACACTTATCTGATCCAGAGGACGGTTGCCGCGATGGTGACGATGGCAAGATAGTTTCGGGCTGTCTTCTCGAAGCGGGTGGCGACGCGTCGGAACTGCTTGAGTCTGGAGAAGCAGCACTCGATCAGGTGACGCTGGGCATAGAGGTGCTTGTCGATCGGATATTTGCGCGCCCGTGACGGGTTGTTGGGAATGACGGCGATGGCGCCCTTGTCGGCGATCTCCTGGCGCAGGGGATCGGCATCGTAGGCCGCGTCGGCCATGACGACCTTTGCGGGCAATCCCTCGATCAAGGTGTAGGCTTGCGGGCAGTCGCCGCGTTGGCCAGCCGTCAGAATGAAGCGCACCGGGCACCCAAGGCCTCGGACGGCCATGTGGATCTTGGTGCTCAGACCACCGCGTGAACGACCAAGGGCCTGATCTTCAGACCCCCTTTTTTGGCCCCCGAAGCGTGCTGGTGGGCGCGGATGATGGTGGAATCGACGATCAGATACTCAAAGTCGGGATCGTCCGACATCGCCGCGAAGATACGCCACCAGATACCCTTGTGGCTCCACCGGCTGAACCGGCGGAAGACGCTGTTCCAGTCTCCGAACGCATCGGGCAGATCACGCCAGGGTGACCCAGTGCGCACGATCCAAAGAACCGCTTCCACGAACATCCGGTTGTCGCGGCCCGACGAACCCCGTGTCCGCTGGTCGCCGATGATGTGCGCCGACATGCGCTCCCACTGGTCGTCACGAAGAATCAGACGGTCGAGAACACCCATGGCTGTCTCCAAAAGACAGCCTTGAATCTGATTTGCTCAGCCTTGGGAATCCCAAGAGTCCACACGACCTAG
>JBGTLX010000681.1:0-1700 GCA_041743855.1 Rhizobiaceae bacterium
AACGTGCGTTTTGCCGACCTGGTGGTTATGGCGGAGCGGCTGCACCCGATCCCATTCCGAACTCGGCCGTGAAACGCTCCAGCGCTGATGGTACTTCGTCTCAAGACGCGGGAGAGTAAGTCGCTGCCAGGTCTGCCAAACGCACGTTACAGCTTCTCTTTATGATCGTCCGCCGCCCCGTTTCTTGGTATTCAGGACGGCCACTTGCTTTCGACAGTTGACGCGGGGTGGAGCAGCCCGGTAGCTCGTCAGGCTCATAACCTGAAGGTCACAGGTTCAAATCCTGTCCCCGCAACCAAATGCTAAAAAGGTCCGCTTTCGCGGGCCTTTTTTGTATCTGACTGCTGGTGGCCGGCTGATTTCAACCGTGTCAGGGGCCCGCAAGGAGGCTTCTTGGCCGACGCGGCGGGACAGCAAAAAGGCAAATCCGCCTCAATCTGGCCATTCAGCGAAACGGGGCCAGCGGCGGATTTTTCCGGCGCGCCGGCATATCGGCTAATGACATCCGGCCGTCGTGGCTGACAGCCAGCAGAGCAGGGAATTATCATGACCAGTCACTTGAAGGGCGTCATAGCCGCCGCCGTCACGCCGATCACGGGTGATTTTGGGCCCGACCTCGATCGCTTTGTCGAGCATTGCCGGTGGCTGCTCGACAATGGTTGCGACGGCCTCAACATTTGCGGAACCACCGGCGAGGCGACATCCTTCAGCCTCGCGCAGCGCATGGCCATCATGGACAGAGCCGCGAGCACGCTGCCGCTATCGCGCATCATGGCCGGCACGGGCGCCGCGGCGCTGGACGACGCAGTCGAACTCACGAAACACGCGGCGGCGCTGGGGCTTGCCGGTGCGCTCATCCTGCCGCCCTTCTACTATAAGGGCGTGGATGACGATGGCGTCGTTGGCTATGTCGAGCGCATCGTCCGGGCGACGCAAGCCGACCCGATAGACATCTACCTCTACAACTTTCCCGCGCTCGCCGGCGTGGCCTATTCGCCCGCGCTGGTGTCTCGGCTTCATGCGACTTTCGGCTCCCGCCTGGCAGGGCTGAAGGATTCGTCGGGCAATCTGGACTATGCGGCCGAGATCGCCGCGATCTCGCCCTCGCTTGCCGTTTTCCCGAGCAATGAGGGCATTCTGCTGCGCGCCAAGGCAGGCGACTTCGCGGGTTGTATTTCGGCCAGCGCCAACATCAATTCGAGTTGGTGCGCCAAAGCCTTCCACGACGGCGATCAGGCGGCGCTCGACATCGCCTCCAGGCTTCGCGCGCTGGTGTCCAAAGGACCGCTCATTCCGGGAATCAAGGCGGTGGTCGCAAGCTTGCGCGGGGATGCCGCATTCGCGGCGCTCATGCCGCCGCTGTCCGCGTTGAACGAAGCCGACAAGCACAACCTCGTGCGCGACGTCGGAAAAATCATCGGCGACCGGCAGAAGCTGTCGGTTTAAACCACGGCTTGAAACGCGCTCCGGATCGACCAGAGCCGTTCAGGCAGCCCTGATCGTGCCCGTTCTGCAACAGACATTCTTCAATTGAGGCCGGCTGATGTTTTTTTGGAGACGGCGCGAAACTTGTCTGGCAGCTTTGCGTAACCGGTTACAGGCACCAATGCCCTGGAGAATTTCATGAAAAAGTTCGCAGTTCTTGCGCCCCTTGTTTTCTTCGCTGCTCCGGCCTTCGCGGCAGACGCGGTCTTCGAGGA
>JBGTLX010000682.1:0-9536 GCA_041743855.1 Rhizobiaceae bacterium
GTCGATGCCGACGCCGTCATTGGGAATGAAGGCCGTCGCCTGGCGGTTGCCGAGCGTGATCGTGCCGGTCTTGTCGAGAAGCAGCGTGTCGACGTCGCCCGCGGCCTCGACGGCACGGCCGGACATGGCCAGCACGTTGAAGCGGACCAGACGGTCCATGCCGGCGATGCCGATGGCCGAGAGCAGCGCGCCGATGGTCGTCGGGATCAGCGTCACGAACAAAGCGACCAGAACGATGACCGGAATGGAGCCGCCGGCGTAGGTGGCGAAGCTCGGAATGGTGGCGACGGCCAGGACGAAGATCAGCGTCATGCCGGCGAGTAGGATGTTGAGCGCGATCTCGTTGGGGGTTTTTTGGCGCGACGCGCCTTCGACAAGATTAATCATTCGGTCGAGGAAGGTCGAGCCGGCGGCAGCCGTGATGCGGACCTTGATCTGGTCGGACAACACCTGGGTTCCACCCGTGACGGCGGAGCGGTCGCCGCCGGATTCGCGGATCACGGGCGCCGATTCGCCGGTGATAGCCGCTTCGTTGACCGAGGCCACGCCCTCGATCACTTCGCCATCCGACGGGATGATGTCGCCGGTCTCGACCAGCACGAGATCGCCGACCTTGAGGCCGGTCGCCGGCACCAGTTCGTAGGTAGTACTGCCGTCCGGCGTCAGGAGTTTTGCGTCGGTCTGCGTGCGCGTCTTGCGCAGGCTGTCGGCCTGGGCCTTGCCGCGCCCCTCGGCCACGCCTTCCGCGAAGTTGGCAAACAAAAGCGTGAACCACAGCCAGAAGATGATCTGGAACGAAAAACCCAGATTGTCGCCGCCTGTCACGAAGTCGCGCAGGGACAGGATCGTGGTGAGGATTGCCACGACCTCGACCACGAACATTACCGGGTTGCGGAACTGGATTCTCGGGTCGAGCTTGGCGAAGGCCGAGCCGACCGCCGGCCAGACGATGCTGCCGCTGAAGAGGTTGATGTCGGCGGAACGAGCCATGATTTTAGTGTCCTGTCAGAATTCCGAGGTCAGAAGGTTTGGCCGGCGAGCATGGCGAGGTGCTCGACGATGGGTCCGAGCGCCAGGGCCGGCAGGTAGGTGAGACCGCCGACGATGAGGACCACGCCGACCAGAAGGCCGATGAACAGGCCACCATGGGTCGGGAGCGTGCCAGCGGAGGTCGGAACGGTTTTCTTGGCGGCGAGCGAACCGGCGATGGCCAGAACCGGTATGATGACGAGGAAGCGCCCCATCAGCATCGCGAGGCCGAGCGTCGTGTTGTACCAGAGCGTGTTGGCCGATAGGCCGGCGAACGCACTACCATTGTTGGCGGCGGCCGACGTGTAGGCATAGAGTATCTCCGAGTGCCCGTGCGGCCCGGCATTTGCGAGCGACGCAACGCCCGTCGGCAGCACCACGGCGAGCGCCGTGAAGCCGAGGATCGCAAGCGGCAGCGACAGGATGGCGAGCATCGTCATCTTGACCTCCCGGCCCTCGATCTTCTTGCCGAGATATTCCGGCGTGCGACCGACCATCAGCCCGGCAATGAATATCGCCAGGATGACGAAGAGCAGCATGCCGTAGAGGCCCGCGCCGACGCCGCCGATGATGACTTCGCCGAGCTGCATGTTGATCAGCGGGATCATGCCGCCGAGCGGCATGAAGCTGTCATGCATGGCGATGACCGCGCCGCAGGACGCAGCCGTGGTGACGACCGCAAAGAGCGCCGACAAGGCGATGCCGAAGCGCACCTCCTTGCCTTCCATATTGCCGCCCTCGACGCCCAGCGCCGCGAAGGCCGGATTGCCAGCTGCTTCCGCCCAGTAGGTGATGGCGACGCCGGCGATGAACAGCACGCCCATGGCGGCAAGGATCGCCCAGCCCTGGCGCTGGTCGCCGACCATGCGGCCGAAGACGTTAGTCAGTGCGGCGCCGATGACGAATATCGAGACCATTTGCAGAAGGTTGGTGATCGCGTCCGGGTTTTCGAACGGATGGGCGGAATTGGCGTTGAAGAAGCCGCCGCCATTGGTGCCGAGCATCTTGATGGCCAGCTGCGAGGCGACGGGACCGACAGCGATGACCTGCTCGGCGCCTTCGACGGTGATGGCGTTGACATAGGCCGAGAGCGTCTGCGGAACGCCCTGGAACACCAGGACGAGGGCATAGATCAGCGAGATCGGCAGCAGGAGGTAGAGCGTGCCGCGCGTCATGTCGGTCCAGAAATTGCCGACGGTGCGCATGGACGAGCGCGAAAATCCGCGGATCAGCGCCATGGCGATGGCGATGCCGGTGGCGGCCGACACGAAATTCTGGACGGTCAGTCCGGCCATTTGCACGAGATAGCTCATCGTGCTTTCGCCGCCATAACCCTGCCAGTTGGTGTTGGTGACGAAGCTGACGGCGGTGTTGAAGGAGGAGTCAGGGGTGATCGCGCCGAATTCCATCGGGTTCAGCGGCAGGACGCCCTGCAGGCGCTGGAGCAGAAACAGCAGCAGAAATCCCGCTGCGTTGAAGAGCAGCATCGCCACCGCGTAGGTCAGCCAATGCTGTTCCTGGCGCTCGTCGACGCCACCACCCGCGTAGAGCAGGCGCTCGACCGGACGCAGGACGGGCGACAGCAAAGTGCGCTCGCCCTCGAAGACGCGCGTCATGTACCAGCCGAGCGGCTTCACCAGCGCAATCACGATCGCGCAGAAGATTGCGATTTGAATCCAGCCATTGATGGTCATCGAAAATTCCTCAGAACCGCTCGGGACGGACAAGCGCGTAGACGAGATAGAAAAGGATGAAGGCGGTCACGATGCCGCCGAGCGCGTAGTCGAAGGTCATCGGCTGGTTCCTCAGAGTTTTTCGCAGGTCTGGCCGTAGGCGATGGACAAGGCGAAAAAGCCGAGACCTATCGCCAGCATGATCAAATCGAGCATTGAAGCATTCTCCGGTCGAGGCTTCGCGCGCTGCGGACCTTACGGTTCGAGGCGCGGCGAGCCTGTTTCATTCAGGACCGAAAATTGGCGAAAGCCGCATATATATTCGAGAGCGTTCGCCGACGCCGCGCATAGTATTTTCATATACGCCAACGGCTTTTGCCGACCGGCAATGGGACACGCTGAGTCTCGACCACGGAACCAGGTTCAGCGGGCGGACATCGGTCGCTGCGGCTAGTGGTACCGCGCCTCAGCCGCAGCGATACCCGTGGGAGTAAACGGCCGATTACGTTGGGCAACGTCCGCTCTGGCAATGCATCGCAATGTCTGAAAATAGCTCGACCACGACCTCCAAGCGCGATCGCCGCCGATGTCTGCTTTTGGGAAGCGGCAAAGCTGATCTCTAAGGCCGACATTGGGCGCATTGCCGCTCTACAGCCTATGGGGCCGCAAGCAGTCAGACAGCTTTCGGGGTCCGCATGGCGGCCGTTCAACTCAACACGGGTATGATCTCGATCTGACGGCCCAAGGCGGACATTGCAGACATGGCTGTGTTGGACGGGACTCTAGACTGAAGCTCCCGATAAGACATGAGCACAAGTGCCATCTCCTGGTCGGAAACAAATGGATTGGGCGGCGCGGCGGAGCGGTCACGCCGCCCGCCCCAAAGCCTCCACCCAAGCCGATCCGCTACCGGCCGCCGGGCCGTCAAGCGACCTGAATGCGGCGAGTCACCTGTCCGTTGCTTTCCCAGTAGGTGTGTTTTTTAGCGATCCACGGATCGCTCATCGCCGGCTGGACGTTGCCGCTCGTATCGATCGCGCGTGAGGTGACGGTGTGCTCTCCGGCGGCAGGAGTGGGCCAGTCGATGGACCACATCTTCCAGGCAAACTCCGCCTTGTCGGCTTCATCGATGGTCGCAGAGATCCACGGTCCATCGTCGATCTTCACCTCGACACGGTCGATCGGCGCGCCCCATGCGGCTCCGACGATCCGGTAATCGTTGCCGGTACGAGTCACTCGGGCTGGCGCAGATTTGAGCCGCGCCCGTCCGACTGAGGTTTCGACCCACACGGTCTCGCCGTTGCGATTTTCCTCGCGAAGCGTAACGTAGTCGCGTCCCATGAAATGGTTCTCGAAGCGCTGGTCGCGCACGTCGATGCGCTCGAGCCATTTCGCATTCGCGATCCCGTACCAGCCCGGCGCTATCAGCCGGAGCGGGAAGCCGTTATCGGGCGGCAGGGGAGTTCCGTTCATCTCGTAGCAAAGGATGATTTTTGGATCCATGGCTTCAGCGAGCGACATACTGCGCGCGAAATTTTGTTTGAACTTGACGTCGTCGGCTCGCGTGATCTCACCTTCGTCGGCACCCCAGAAGACGACCTCGATGCCGCTGTCGAGGACCTCGGCCTCCTCAAGGATCGGGCCGAGCGGCGTGCCCGCCCAGCGCGCATTGCCGAAGCCCCCGTTGAAAAACGGGAGGCCGGTATTACCCGAACATTCTACCGTGAACGTGACCTCCTGGCGCGGCCGAGACTTGATATCGGCGAGCGTCAGCGCAGTTGGCTTTTTGACCAGGCCGCCGATTTCGAGCTTCCAAGCGCTTGCGTCAATGACTGGCCGGTTGAAATGCGCAATTGAAAAGAACTTGTCGTTGGGCGTTACCCAAGAATCGAGGTCCTCCCAGACGAGTTGGTTCTTGATAACCTCCGGAACTGGGTTAGGCGGCAGTTGATCGAGCCATTTGACGACTTCCTCGCCGGGTCGGCTTGGAAAAGCATAGGCGTGTCGGGTGGCGAAGAAGGCCGCAAGACCCGTAAGGGCAGCACTGCCCTTGGTGATGAATTCTCGACGCTGAATCTCCTGCATGAAGGCGTCTCCCCGTTGCGACCGGCTTGCCGGATGCGAAAATGGGATAACCGGTCTGTCTATTTTCGTACCGGGAAATACTTGTTTTATACCGGTACAAAATGGATTTCAGTCCTACTCGATGTCAAAGTCAAGGGTTTCGGGGAACGCCGAAATGGGTATCTGTGACCGACTTGAGGCGAGACCACGACCTCCAGCATTGTCACCTGAGATGTCTGCTTTCCGGGCGGCGACAAAGGTGCCCTGAACCGCCGACATGCGGCGAATTTCTGACCGGCAGCCTTTGGCCGGGAGTAGTAGGCCTGCGCGCGATAGGGAAGAATAGCGGACCTTCGACCACCCAGGTCCGATGTCGTGACTAACCTAAGCGGACAGCTCGTGACCCAAAGCAAACCTATGCTATTAGGCCCTAACCCTTGTTTGCCTCGTGCTGAAGCGCTCGTGGCTTCCGGTCCAAGCTGCGATTGCTGGGACGGTTCATTCTAGATGCCACGACTCTCGCGGCCGGCGACCGGGGTTGTTTCCTTTGTCCCTTGACCCGCCGCGCAGACCGAATAGGACACAGGCGTGAGAAGAAGCGCGTCCGACCTCTGCGATCACCGCGTAAAGGTGGAATGCAATGTCCTGGTAACTGAATCGGCCCGTTGTCGATGTCCTATAGGCGGCCTGCTTCGCAAGATAACGCTCCAGAGCAATATCGTGGCGACGCGTAGCTTGCCCGAGCAAGCCGGGAGCTCGCAAGGGATTTTCATATCGCATGGGCCATTCGCTCGACGGGGGCATCTAGCTTTCCAAAGTGATGCATAGTTTTCCGCCCCAGCGTGGCGCGTGGCCGTGAGGCCGGCGTCGGCGTGGGCGTGAAGAATGCGTGAAAAGCGCCGCTAAGCGGAAAATCGCGGTTGAAGTCGGCGCCGGCCCGGTAAAGAGTCGTCGGTGAAGCCAGGCTCCGGAAATCCGATGGCGCGCCCCAGATTGTCATTACTTGGCGGTTTTGACTTCGTTGCCGATTCAGCGACCGCCCCGGCTTTCAGCCGCAAGGCCCGGGCCATGCTGGCCTGTCTCGCTATGCAGTCCGGGCATGCGCAGTCGCGCGAGAAGCTTAGCGCCCTGTTATGGGGCGGCAATGGCGAAGCACAGGCCCGCATGAACCTGCGCCAGACCCTGTCGTCGGTCAGGAAAGTGCTTCATCGTGCCAACGATAAGTTCTTGCTGGCCGATGGCGACAGCATCGTACTGAACATCGATCTGGTCGATTTCGACGTGGCGCGGTTCGAGGCGCTGGCGGTCGGCTCGGCGCCCGAGCGGCTTGAGCAGGCCGCCGCCTTCTACCAGGGCGACCTCCTCGACGGATTCAGCCTCAGGGAGGAACCGTTCGAAGACTGGCTGCGGGTGGAGCGCGAGCGGTTGCGGGCGACCTCGATCTCAGTGACGGAAAAGCTCGTCGCGCATTATTCGGCGACCAACGCCACGGCCGCCTGCGTGCGCGCGGCTACGCGCCTTCTGGCGTCGGAGCCTCTCAGGGAAGACATTCACCGGGCCTTGATGCGTGCCTACGCCGCCCAGGGCCGCCTCAACCTCGCACTGAGGCAATATGAGAGCTGCCGGGATGTGTTGCAGCGGCAGCTGCAATTGCCGCCCGAGCCGCAGACGCGGGAACTCTATCAGAAGCTGCGCGCACAACGCACGCGATCGGCCGCAACTGCCGAAATGCTGCCGGCTTCGGCGTCGCCCCAGCGCCCTTATCCGGAACCCGCAGCCCAGGACGCCGGTCAGTTTAAGCGGCCGCACACGCACTATGTCAAATCGGCCGGAGTGAACATCGCCTACCAGGTGACGGGCGACGGCCCTGTCGACATGGTCTATGTGCAGGGGTGGGTCTCCAATCTCGACCATGCCTGGGGATCACCGCGGTTCGCGCATGTGCTTGGACGCCTCGGCGCCTTTTGCCGCCTGATCCGCATCGACAAGCGCGGCACCGGACTTTCCGACCGGAATGTGGGATTTGCGACGCTCGAAGAGCGTATGGAAGATGTTCGCGCCGTGCTGGATGCGGTCGGATCAAGGCGGACGGTACTGTTCGGCAGCTCCGAGGGCGGCAATATGTGCATGCTATTCGCGGCCACTTATCCCGAGCGGACGGTGTCACTCGTTCTCAACGGCTCCTATGCCAGAGGTCTCTGGGCTCCGGACTATCCCTGGGCTCGAACGAAGGAGGAGCTTGACGACGACCTGGTCGCGATCGAGCGGGAGTGGGGGCAACCTGCCGATCTGAGCAGAGCCGCGCCCAGCCTGATGAACGACGCCTATGAGCGGGAATGGTTCGCCGCCTATCTACGCAACTCCGCCTCTCCCGCCGATGCGATCGCGCTATGGCGCTGGGGCACGGAAATCGACGTCCGCGACATTCTTCAGGCCATCCACATTCCGACCCTGATCGTCCAGAGCAAGGGCGATCGCTGGGTTAGGGTGGAAGAGGCGCACTATCTGACAGAACACATCACGGGCGCGAAGTATGTCGAGCTGCCTGGCGATGACCATGTCATCTGGGGAGCTGATTCGGATCGCCTGGTCGACGTGATTCAGGCATTTCTCGTCGGGGCGGTTTCCGCGACAGCGAGCGAAAGCGTCCTTCTGACGCTGCTGCACATCGACATCGCGCCCTCGGGAGCGGCCGATGCTGGCGAGCCGTCCCCGGACTGGATTCTCCGACACAAGGACGAGATAGGCTACGAGTTGCAGCTTGCGGAAGGCAGGGAAATCAGGCGGACAGGCAATAGCCTTGTCGCTATCTTCCAGCGGCCGACGAGGGCGATCCAGTGCGCGATGGCGATCGGCGACCGCATGAACAAGTCAGGCCTGCGCGTTCGCGCCGGGGTTCATACCGGTGAATGCAGGAAGAGCGGCGACACTTTTACCGGCATCGCCATCGATCTTGCGGCGGGCATGCTTGCTTGCGCTGGTGCGGGCGAGATCATTGCGTCCCGCACCGTGCGTGATCTGGTGATCGGTTCGGGCTTTGCTTTCGACGAGCGCGGCGCGGTCGAACTCGCTGGCGTTCCGGGGAGCTGGCAATTCTGCTTGGTGAGTGGACCAGTTATCTGAATACGCGGAGCAGTCTGTCGCCATTGCTGCAACTGCGCTGGATGGTCGCGTGATAGGCGGGGCAGATCCCCAAAAGCTCGAAGAATGTTTGCAAGTGGCGCAAAGCCACCTGTGGGTTAGGCACTGCGATGTCCGCTTTCGGTGAATGTCGGGACCGTAGGAAATGACTGCTTGGCGGCGCTTACCAGGCCGGCTCCTCGTTGGTGGCAAGGAGCCGGTGTGGTCAGATCTCTGTGCCTTCCGCCAAAGTGAGTGCATCCTCGACGTCGACGCCAAGATAGCGCACCGTGTTCTCGATCTTGGTGTGGCCGAGTAGGATTTGCACGGCGCGAAGATTGCCGGTGGCTTTGTAAATGATCGATGCCTTGGTCCGCCGTAGCGAGTGTGTGCCGTATTCCCCCCGGCGCAAGCCGATACCGGTCACCCACTCATCAACCAGTCGCGCATATTGCCTTGTGCTCAGGTGATCAGCGTGATCGATCCGGCTCGGAAAGGCGTAGTCAGAAGACTGGCACGTGCATCATCCATTAACTCGAACTGGACCGGCCGACCCGTCTTTTGCTGAACTACGATCGCCCGGGTCCGGATTTGGCTGCCGCTGACCAGTGAGCCGATTTTAATCTTCACGATATCGCATCCCCGCAGCTTGGTATCGATCGCCAGATCGAAAAGTGCTCGGTCACGGACGCGACGGTGCTGATCGAGGAAGAAGCGAACCGCCCACACCTGACGTGGCTTCAAAGCTCGTTTGGCGCCGACCTTGCGGCCAGCATTCCAAGCTCGACGTTCCTGCGAACCTGGATCATATTGTGACATGCTCATGATCATTCTCCTTGGCCGACATTGGCCAGGGAGATTTTCCCTTACATCGCACTTACCGTTGGTGCAGCGTTGGGGCCGACAGCGGACAGGAAGCTTCGAAAGACCAGGAAACGAAAGCGGCCGATTGTTTCGCTTGGCCGTACCGCGCAGGTGACCCCAACCGGTCCCAAAGCGGTCTTTGTGTCGATAGACTCGACAACACGGCGTCAATACACTCCAGCAAACCAGTTTTCTGAAAGTCCTGGCTTTCCATGCCTGAAGAACGGGTGCAACGCCGCCTTGCCGCGATATTGGCCGCCGATGTCGTCGGCTACAGCCGGCTCATGGAGGCCGACGAAGCCGGTGCACTGGCTGCTTTAAAGGCACGGCGCCGGGAAGTGTTAAGCCCGCTCGTAACCAGGCATCAAGGCAGGATTTTCAAAGTCACGGGCGATGGTGTGTTGGTCGAGTTCGGTAGCGCCGTCAACGCCGTGCAATGCGCAATCGATTTGCAACAGGGTATGGCGGTCGCCAACAAGGATCAATCCCAGGATCGCCAGATCGTACTGCGCATCGGGGTCAATCTCGGCGATGTCATGGTCGAAGGCAGCGATCTCTATGGCGAGGGCGTCAACATCGCGGCGCGCCTCGAGGTTATTGCCGAGCCAGGTGGCATTCTCATCTCTGGGACCGCCTATGATCACATAAGGGGCAAGATCAAGGCCGGCTTTGACGATCTCGGTGCTCAGAGCTTGAAGAACATCTCCGAACCGGTGCGCGCCTTTCGCGTCATGGATACGCCGTCGGTCGCGACACCCGCGCCAAATACCGGGACCGACAAGGCTT
>JBGTLX010000683.1:0-1635 GCA_041743855.1 Rhizobiaceae bacterium
CGCTTCTCGACCAGCACGCCGGCGGCGGTGAGCCGGTCGACGGCCTCGGCGTCGAAACCGTGCTCGGCAAGAACCTCACGGGTGTGCTCTGAGAAGCGCGGCGGCGGCGACTTGAGGCTGCCCGGTGTGCGCGAGAGTTTCACCGGCGTGCCGATGCCCTTGTACGAGCCGGACTGGACGATGGCACCGCGGGCGGCGGCGTGCGGGTGGTTCAGCGCTTCCTCGGCGTTGAGCACGGGTCCGCAGGGCAAGCCCGCCTTGAGCAACTTCAACGAGAACGTCATGCCGTCGACGTGCGACAGCCGCTCGGTGATGATGCGGTTGAGGTCGTCGCGATGTTTGACGCGGTCGCCGTTGGTGGCGAAGCGCGGATCCTCGGCCATCTCGGGGACACCGAGTTCCTCGCACACGCGCTTGAACGCGCGATTGTTGCCGGCGCCGATCATGACGCGGCAGGTCTTGGTCGGGAACATGCCGTACGGCGCCAGGTTGCCGTGCGTGTTGCCGGTCAGTCCTGGGACTTTGCCGGAGAGGAAATAGTTCGGGAAGTGCGGGTGCATGAGGCTCAACGCGCTGTCGTAGAGCGCGCAATCGATGAACTGGCCTTTGCCCGAGGTCTGGCGCTCGTGCATGGCGAGCATGATGCCGATCACGGAGTAGAGGCCGGTGGTGATGTCGACGACGGCGATGCCCATGCGCATCGGGCCGGTCTCGGCGCTGCCGTTGACGCTGTAGTGGCCGGCCATGGCGCCGACGATGGCGTCATAACCGGGAAATCCGCCGAGGGGGCCTTCAGCGCCGAAGCCCGACACCTTGCAGTAGATCAGGCGCGGGAATTTCTTGGCGAGTTCGTCGAAGCCAATGCCCCATTTCTCCATGGAGCCCGGCTTGAAATTTTCGATCAGGACGTCGGCACCCTCGAGCAGGCGCAGCAGAACCGCGCGTCCTTCAGGCTGGGCGAGATCGAGGCCGACCGAGCGCTTGTTGCGGTTGACACCGATGAAGTAGGACGCGTCCTCGTTTTCGTTGAACGGAGGACCCCAGTCGCGCACCTCGTCGCCCTGCGGCGGCTCGAGCTTGATCACGTCGGCGCCGTGGTCGGACAGGAGCTGCGTCGCGAACGGCCCTCCCAACACGCGCGAGAGGTCGATCACCTTGATGCCGGCGAGGGCGCCGGGGCTGCTGGGGGCGGTCATAGGGCGTTCCTTGGCGGCTTTTCTGAGCGGCGTTTTATGAGCGATTGAGGCTGACAAAAGCATACGGCCGCGCGGGACTGCCAGCGCGGCCGCAAAAGATTGTCTACAGGCTCGTGCGCCGAGCGCAAGAGCGGCGCGGGTCAATCAGCCTTGCGGATGATCCGGTCGAGGCTCAGGGGGCCACCGCCCGCCGCGGCGAGATAGAGGAACGTGAAGGTGTAGAGGACCGCCAGCTCACCGCCGTTCAGGATCGGGAAGAAGCCACGACCGGCGTGGGCATAGAAATAGGCGACAGCGCACATGCCCGAGGCAATGAAGGCTGCCGGACGCGTGAACAGGCCGACGACCAGCAGTACGCCGGTCACCAACTCGATGATTCCGGCTGCTCCCGACATGCTCATCGGGGCCGCGTTGTTCATCGGTCCGATCGGGATGTTCA
>JBGTLX010000684.1:0-2673 GCA_041743855.1 Rhizobiaceae bacterium
ATCGCCTGCGCCCAGTCGTCCGGCTCCTCTACGGCGTCTGTCCCGATCGAGGGCCAGAGTTCGACATAGCCCGGCGCATCGAAGCGGATGGCGTCATGCCGCACCGGACCGGGGTCATGTGTAATGCCGCGCCGGGCCTCGTCGCTCGCAAATACTTTGTCGACAGCATGCAGGACATCGTTGGTCGAGCGGAAGGACAACGTCAGCCGGACCTGTTCGAAGCTGGCGTTGACGTCGCGGATTCGTGCCGCGAATTCATGGCCCGTCTCGGCGAAGGTTTCGGGAACCGCGCCCTGGAAGGAATAGATCGACTGTTTTTCGTCGCCGACGGCAAAGACGGTGCGGTGGATGTTGTCGCGCGCGCCGAGACCAGCAAAAAACTCCTCGGCCAGCCGCCGCACCACGCTCCACTGGTCGGGGCTGGTGTCCTGCGCCTCATCGAGCAGGATGTGGTCGATGCCTTGGTCGAGCTTGTACTGCACCCAGGGGCCGGCGTCCTGGCGGGCCAGCAGGCGCACGGTGCGGGTGATCAGATCGTTGAAATCGAGAAAGCCGCGACCGGTCTTGAGCTGCTCGTAGCGGGCGATCAGCCAGTCGGCGATCGTGAGCGCGGCTTTCGAACCTTCGATCATGCGCAGCAAAGCGAGCCGGTCCGACGCCGCGATGAGCGCATCCGCCACGGCCGCATAGCGCTCGGGCAGGTCGGGCATTCGGTCGCAGAGCGCCTTCTTGAAGCTCGATGCGCCGTAGGGGTCACCGTCGGCCTTGAGGAAACCCTGGCCGAGCAGTTGCAGACGGCGGACCGGATCGGCTTCCGCGAAACCAAGCAGTGCGTAGGGCAGGATGTTGTTGATGACGGTCTTTGCGTCGACGGCCTCGGCGGCAGCGGCAAATTGCGCGAATGATACCGGCGGGAAGCCGGGCAGCGGCCAGATGGAGTTGGCGATGGTTTCGGCCGTCTCATCGGCTGCGAAGCCGAACTCCTCGAACAGGCCGGCATAGGGTGGCGCGTCGACAGCGACGGCATCGATAAAGGCGCGCAGACCGTCGCGCCTGCCCACGATCTCCTTCAGGAGAGTATCCAACCCGACCTCGCCGGCGCGCTCCAGAACGATGGCGAAGGCTTCGCCAAGCTCGGGATTGTCGGCGGCGACCGCTCCGGTAATCATCTCGCGCCGCGCTGCGGAAAATAGCGCCTCCTCCATTTTGGAATCTAGCATTTCGAAATGGGCGGCGATGTTGGCCTCCAGCGAAAACTGGTGCAGCACCGCTTCGCAGAAGGCGTGAATGGTCTGGATTTTCAGACCGCCGGGGGTTTCCAGCGCTTCAGCGAACAGACGGCGCGCGCGGCGCAGTTTTTCCGCGTCAGGAACACGACCTTCTACTTCCGCGATCTTCCCCGCTAGTTCCTCGTCGCCGAGCATCGCCCATTCCGACAGGCTCGAAAACACCCGGTTCGACATGTTGGCGGCGGCCGCGCGCGTATAGGTCAGGCAGAGGATTTTTGCCGGATCGGCGCCTTCGAGCAGCAGCCGGATGACCCGTTGCGACAGGACGTGGGTCTTGCCGGAACCGGCATTGGCCGAAACCCAGGCCGAGTTTTGCGGGTCCGACGCGCGCGCTTGACGCAAAAGCGTCTCGTCGGGGACCGGATATTTCTTCTTGTTCATTCGTCGCCGCCCTCGGTCGCGGCCGCATCCCCGCCGGCCGACCATTCGAGCACCCGGGCGAGATGGTCGTAGTCGCCGTCGGTGTCGCCGTCGCGAAACGGCAATGCGCGAGAGAGGTAGCCTGTGGCGGGATCGGCATAGTGGAGCAGCAGCTTTTCCAGCCGCGCCCAGGCGTCTTCCGCCAGATCGTCGGCGCTGCGGATCTGCCTGTTGTGCGACAGGATCGATTCGGGAACCACCTCGCCATTGGCTTTCAGCCTGATGAAGGCGAGATCGGCGGGGCGCAGCGGGCCGAGTTCCCGAAACGCGCCGCGCCTGAGCAGCGCGGCTTCCAGCGCAAGCTGCGGCGCGAGCAAAGTGTGCGCCTGCCCCTTGGACGGAGAAAAGCCCGTCTTGTAATCGAGAATGTCGGCCATGCCCGCGGGCAGGATATCGATCCGATCGGCATAGCCCGACAGCGTGACCCCTGAAGCGCCGATGACGGTTTTCTCGGCCCGCGCTTCCGGCGTACGGCTCTTTACCGATAGGGTGCGCTCGCGCTCCCAGGCGATGAGATTGTCGGCGAGCCTGGCGAAGCGCGGCCACCAGATCGCGTGAACATCCGCCGGCAGCCGCGTCTCGGCAAAGCAGTCGCGGCCGATGTCCATCAGCCGCGCGGCCGCGTCCGGGCCGCAGGGATCGGCGACCTCGCTGGAAAAGCGATTGAGGATGTCGTGGTAGAGCGTGCCGCGCTCGGCTGCTCCCGGATCCCGGACGAGGGGATCGAGCGGCCTCAGCATCAGGATGCGCCGCGCATAGATCGCATAGGGGTCGCGCCGCAGCGTCTCGATCTCGGTGACCGAGAAATGGCCTGGTCGCAAGGCCAGCGGCGGTTTGGGACTGGGCCTTCTGGCGAAATCCTCCCTCGGGCCAATATCCAGCGAGCGCGCCCAAGCCAGCAAGATGTCGCCGCGGGCGCGCAGGATCGCCGTCTGCTCCTTGCCGGCAAAGGTCAGCATGCGCT
>JBGTLX010000685.1:0-1964 GCA_041743855.1 Rhizobiaceae bacterium
GAACTGGAGTTCCTGGAGCCATTCCGCGACAGACTGCCACCCGAATTGTTCACCGAGGAATTCAAGCTGCCGGTCTTCGACACGCCGCAAGCGCTGCGCGACAATCTGCGCCGCGCTTCGCA
Source organism: Rhizobiaceae bacterium (assembly GCA_041743855.1). Lineage (GTDB taxonomy): Bacteria > Pseudomonadota > Alphaproteobacteria > Rhizobiales > Rhizobiaceae > JBGTLX01. Next base: position 123 of record JBGTLX010000685.1, read on the forward strand.
ATTCTTCGCCGAGGCAGGCTGGGTCAGCCGGGACGGCAGGCTGGTCAACGAAGAAACCGGCGAACAGTTCGCCATCGAGTTTTTGGGCGACGATCCGACCGACGAGCGCGTCACCGCGCCGTTCATGGACAATCTGCGGCGGCTCGGCATCGATGCGCGGCTGCGCATCGTCGACACCAGCCAGTATGTGAACCGGACCCGGAGCTTCGACTATGATTCGATAACCGCCGTCCTCTCGCAATCGCTTTCGCCCGGCAATGAGCAGCGCGATTTCTTCTCGTCGGCCGCGGCCGACGCGCCGGGATCGCGCAATCTCTCGGGCATCAAGGATCCGGTCGTCGACGCGCTGGTCGACAAGGTGATTTTCGCCACCGACCGCGAGCAACTGGTCGCCGCCACCCATGCGCTGGACCGCGTGCTGCTCTGGAATTTCTACGTCGTGCCGCAATGGCATCTGCCCGAAGTCTGGGTCGCTCACTGGAACAAGTTCGGCATGCCGGAGAAGCAGCCGTCCTATCTCGGCGTCGACACGGAATCGTGGTGGATCGACCCGGCCAAGGATGCGGCGCTTTCGGCCAGATATCGAAGCGCGAACTGATGGCGATGCGGCTCGCCAGACGCTATTTCCTTGCCTTGGGCAGCAGTGCGCTCGCCGCGCCGCTTCTGCCCACAACACTGTTCGCCGCCAGCCCGACCGGCGCGCCGCTGCACGGGCTGTCGGCCTTCGGCGATCTGAAATACGGGCCTGACTTTCCGCATTTCGATTACGTCAATCCCGATGCGCCCAAGGGCGGGACGTTCAACTTCGCGCCGCCGAACTGGCTCTATAACCAGAACACCCAGACCTTCAACACGCTGAACACGCTGGTGGCCAAGGGCGATGCGCCGCCGCGCATGGAGCTGTGCTTCGATTCGCTGATGCGGCGCGCGCTCGACGAACCCGACGCCGTCTACGGGTTGCTGGCCCGGAGCGTGACGATCTCGGCGGACCGCAACAGTTTCGATTTCGGGCTCCGGCCCGAGGCGCGTTTCCATGACGGGTCGCCCGTGTCGGCCGAGGATGTCGCCTTCGCGCTCAAGCTCTACAGGGACCAAGGCCATCCCGACCTGCTGCTGACGCTGACGCAGATGACCGACGCCGTCGCGCTCGATGCGTCGACCGTGCGCTTGGTCTTTTCCGGCAAGCAGTCGGAGCGCACCATTCTCGACATCGTCCTGTTCCCGATCGTCTCGAAGGCATTCATCGAAGCCAATCCCTTCGATGGCTCGGCCCTGACCCCGTTGCTCGGCTCGGGGCCATACAAGGTCGGCCGCGTCGCGGCGGGCCAGACCATCGAATATGAGCGCGTGGAAGACTATTGGGCGCGCGATCTGCCGGTCAGCCGCGGGCTCTACAATTTCGACCGCATCCGCATCGAATTCTACCGCGAGCGACAGGCGGGCTTCGAGGCGTTCAAAAAAGGCGATGTCCTCTACCGGCAGGAGCACGTCGCGCGAACCTGGGCCACCGGCTACGACTTTCCCGCGCTCGCCGCAGGGAAGGTGGTGAAGCGTGAATTTCCCGGCGAGCTTCGCCCGAGCATGCAGGCCGTGGCCGTCAACCAGCGCCGCGAAAAATTCCGCGACCTGCGTGTGCGCCAGGCGATCGGCATGTGCTTCGACTTCGAGTGGACGAAGCGCAATCTCTTCTACGACGCGTATGAGCGCTCGCAATCGTCCTTCGAACGCTCCGGCTACCGCGCCGAGGGGCTGCCGTCGGCGGCCGAACTGGCGCTGCTCAAGCCGCTTCGCGGCACGATTCCCGAGGCTGCGTTCGGCGAGGCGGTCATCCAGCCTGTGTCC
>JBGTLX010000686.1:0-1758 GCA_041743855.1 Rhizobiaceae bacterium
CTGCCAGGGCGGCGGCGCAGTCGAGTGCTGCGATCTACCGCGAGATCATCGGCGACGATCCCGACAATCTTCGGCCGGGCAAGCCGGTCGCCAGGATGCTGCCGAGAAGCCTCGATGCCGCGATCGTTGTGGCGCGCGGCGAGCATCCGGCGATTCTCGCCACCGGCCATCTGGTCGATGCTGCGGCCTTCTCGGTCAAATCGGTCGAGGGAGCGCTGTTGCCGCAATTGTCGGCTTCGGCGGGGATTTCGAGAGGCTTCATCGAGAGACGCCCGGACCTGGGACAGAATGGCCCATCCACCTCCGCCACGATAGGGGCCACGCTTACCGTCCCGATCTATCAGGGCGGGCGCGTTTCCGGACAGGTGCGCCAGTCGAAGGAATCGCTTGGCCAGGCGCGCATCGAAGTCGATGTCAGCCGGGACCGGGTGCGCGCGGCCGTTACCTCAGCCTGGACTCAATACACTGCCGCGCGGGAAGGGGTTTCGGCCAATCGCGAACTCATCTCGGCCGCGCAACTGGCGCTGAACGGCGTCGTCGAGGAACGCAATGTCGGCCAGCGCACCACGCTCGATGTTCTCAACGCGCAGGCCGACGTCATCAACGCACAGATCAATCTAGCCAGTTCCGAGCGCGACGTTGTGGTGGCCAGCTACGCGATCCTGTCGGCCGTTGGCCGGCTGACGGCAAGCCAGCTTGGCCTCGCTGTGCAGATTCACAGACCCGAAGAGCACTATGTGGCAGTGAAGGACAAGTGGATCGGACTTCGCACGCCGGACGGCCGCTGAGCCGTCTCATGGGTTGGGGTGGCGAAGCCGGCCCGCCCGGCCTCTGAGCGCACTTGCCTAATCTGTTGAAATCGCAAACGTCCCGACTTTGGGGATTCTCCAAAGCGTGTGTGTCCGCTACGCTCGGCTCAATGATTCGTGCTGCGTGCGGCGGCGCAGGATCGAGTTCTGGTCACAAAGGCGACGGATGTGACGATGGCACCGGCAAGCAGCGCTCAGCGCGAACCTTCCATGGAAGAGATACTGGCTTCGATCAGGCGGATCATCGAGGACAACGACACCGGGAAAAAACAGCCCGGCGAGAACGATTCCCTGCGACAGGACCATGACATGCCGGACAATGACGCGGCCCCAATGCGGGAAAGCACGATCATCGAAGTCGACGCCTTTCGCGCCGAACTGCGTGGCGCGCAGACCGATGCGGTGGAAGCCAAGCCGACGCGTGGCGAGGCCTTTCCGATGCGCTCGCAAATGCCCGATGCGCCCGAGAAAAAGCCGGTGACGCTGGCGGAAGTCCAAGCCCAGATAGCGTCTGAAGCGTCGTTGGCGCCCACGGTCAGGGCTCCCGACGGCCCAGCCTTTGCCGAACGGCGCGATAACTTGTCCGCTCCAAAGACAATGGCGGATGGCGCGCGAACGGCGTCCGTCGATCCTGTCGTGGCGTCAACGAGCGCGTTTCTTGCGGAGAAGCCCGCGCCCGTAAACAATCGGCCCGCCCTGCCAGACGTCTTTTCGACGAAGCCCGGGATCATTTCGGAGCGCGCCGAACGGCAGGTCGCCGCGGCGTTCGGCGAATTGTCGGAAGCCTTCGCCTCGCGCGCCCAAAAATCCTTCGACGAGATGGCCGAGGAGATGATGCGGCCGATGTTGCGCGATTGGCTCGACAACAATCTTCCCGTGCTGGTTGAAAGACTGGTGCGCGAGGAGATCGAGCGCGTGGCGCGCGGCGCGCAATAAAAAGAAAGAAAAT
>JBGTLX010000687.1:0-3705 GCA_041743855.1 Rhizobiaceae bacterium
AAATAGCGCGACAGCCGCATTGATGTTCCGTCAGAAGATGAAGTGATCGCGCCGGAATCGGCGGTCATGCGAAAGCGCATGTATCTGCTTCATAGCCATTTCGTGACCGCATGGGAACCCGGACCTAGCCGCTGAACGAACGCAGCGCGGGCTGCCGCTTTCGCAGGCAAACCATGCCGAACAATTGTGCATTGCAGCATCATTGTAATGTCGGCCGCGCAAATTTCCGCGTGACATTATGTCTCGGATTAGGTTAGGGTTTTTGCATAACCGAGAGGGCAGAACCAATTTGCCCTCCTGCGCGGTCAAAGTCTTGGGAGGATGCGATCTAGGCGCGGTAATTCGCAGCCGCCGGAATACCGGAAAGCAGATCGGACGCGTTTAATTGCAAGGCCTCGCGCCTTGCTTTTTTTTGTGCAGACGGATCGGGCCGCTCAATCGGGCGTTGCTTCGCGAGCTATCCGAACTCCGGAACGATCCGGGGAATGTCGTCGATGCCAAAGCCGTAGACGCGCGTCAGGACATAGAGGCCCGCGAAGAGAATGCAGGTGGCGAGTGTCGTGCGAATGACCGCCCGAAGCATGTGCGGTCCGCGCGGCGCGCTCGATACGGTGCCGAGGGTGATGTCCTGATCGTCATCCTGGGTCTTCAGACTGAGCGGCAGCATGGCGAACAGCACCAGCCACCAGAGGATGAAGTAAATCGCGGCTCCGGAAACCCAGTTCATAAAAGTCCGCTTTCGATAAGACGGCAAGCCGGAGATCGTTGGATAAAATTCATGCCTGTTCCAGTTCGATTAGCGTGCCCAGAAAATCTTTCGGGTGGAGAAAAAGCACCGGTCTGCCATGCGCCCCGATCTTTGGATTGCCGTCGCCGAGCACGCGCGCGCCCGTCGCCGTGAGACGGTCGCGGGCGGCAACAATGTCGTCGACCTCGTAGCAGAGATGGTGCATGCCGCCGGTCGGGTTTTTTGCGAGGAACGACGCGATCGGCGAGTTCTTCCCCAGCGGCTCGAGCAATTCGATCTTGCTGTTGCCGGTGTCGATGAAGACCACCGTGACGCCATGTTCGGGCAATGCCTGCGCATCACTCACCGTTGCGCCGAGCATGTCGCGATAGACCGCGCTTGCCGCGGCAAGGTCCGGTACGACGATTGCGACATGGTTCAACCGTCCAAGCATTTCTATCCGATATCTCGCTTTTTAAGTGCGTCCTTCGAGGCTCGCTGCGCTCCCACCTCAGGATGAGGGAAGTAGATGCCCTTCCTCAAATTGAACCAGCGAGGTAGGCTCATTCTCTCATGTCTTGATATGAGGAAGTCCGGTGCTCTTCTCAGTGTTCTTGAGAACCCAACGTTTCCTAATCTGAGTTGCCCCACCGTCCTCATCCTGAGGTGCGAACAAAGCGCAGCCCCGCAGGACGCCCATCTACCGCGTGACAAAAACCGTCACCAGCGGCTTCTTGCCCCAGGCGTCGTTGGCGGCGGCGCGAACGGCGCGGCGGACGGCTTCCTGCACCATGTCGAGATCCTTGCGGCGCTGGCGCGGTATGCTTTCGAAAGCGCTCACCGCCGCGTCGAGCATCATGTCCTCAAGATTCTTGCCCTTGGCGTCCGCCACGGCCACGCCGATCGCCACGATATCGGGATCGCCGGCAAGCTCGTAGCGTTCGTCGAGCACCACATTCAGCGCCACATGACCGGCGAAGGAAAGCTTGCGCCGGTCGCGGATGCCCATAGCCTCGTCCTCGCCGATCAGCCTGCCGTCCTTGTAGATGCGGCCAGCCGGCGACTTGCCGATGATTTCCGCCGCGCCCGGCGCCAGGCGGAGCATGTCGCCGTTGCGCACCTGGGCAACTTCCGGAACGCCCGACGCGGTCATCAGCGACCCCTGCGCCACCAGATGCGCCGCTTCGCCATGGACGGGAACGCCAATGCGCGGCCGCGTCCACTCATACATTTTGCGCAGTTCGTTGCGGCGCGGGTGGCCGGAGACGTGGACCAGCGCCTCGGTGTCCTCGATGATGCGGACGCCCTGGTCGATCAGCGCGTTCTTGATCTCCAGGATCGCCTTTTCATTGCCCGGAATGGTGCGCGAGGAAAACACCACGATGTCGCCCGGCGACAGCGCCACGGACTTCATCTCGTCGCGCGCCAGCTTGGCGAGCGCTGCCCGCGCCTCGCCCTGGCTGCCGGTACAGATGATGACAAGGTTTTCGCGCGGAATGAAGCCGTAATCTTCCTCGGCGATGAAGGGGGGGATGCCTTCCATGTAGCCGAGTTCGCCGGCCACATCGATCATGCGCTTGAGCGACCGTCCCATGATCAGGACTTGCCGGCCGCAGTCGCGTGCGGCTTCCGCGATCGAACGGATACGCCCGACATTGGACGAGAAGGTGGTGACCGCGACGCGCCCCGGCGCTTTTTCGATGACGCCGCGAAGTCCTACCCCGACCGCCTGCTCCGATGGCGATTCGCCTTCGCGCATCGCATTGGTGGAATCGCAGATCAGCGCGAGCACACCCGCGTCGCCCAGCGCACGGAACCGCGCCTCGTCGGTCATCGGGCCGATCTCGGGCGCCGGGTCGAGCTTCCAGTCGCCGGTGTGGATGATGGTGCCCAGCGGCGTGGTGATGGCAAGCGAGACCGGCTCCGGTATGGAGTGGCTGACCGGTATCGCCTCGATCTGGAACGGCCCGACCGTGAATGTTTCGCCGGCGCGATAGACCGTCACCGGGATTCTCGGCGCGTTGTATTCGCCCTGCCGTTTGGCTTCGAGCAGCCCAGCGGCAAACGGCGTCATCCAGACTGGCGCTTTCAGGCGCGGCCAGAGGTCGAGCAGCGCGCCGTAATGATCTTCATGCGCGTGGGTGATGACGATGCCGCGCAGAGTGGAAAGCTGCGCCTCGATGAAGCGCGTGTCGGGCAGCACCAGATCGACGCCGGGCAGCGTCGCGTCGGGAAAAGTCACGCCGACATCGACGATCAGCCATTCGCGCTTGTTGGCCGGCCCAAAACCGTAAAGCGCGAAATTCATTCCGATCTCGCCGACGCCGCCGAGCGGCAGGAAAACGAGTTCGTTGCCGGTGGATTTAGCCATTTATATCTCTCTTTTCCGCACGGCCTATGCCGCGCCGGCGGAAGCGACCGCGCCGAAATGCACGTCCCCCGCCGCAATTTTCAAAAGTGCGCCGCCATGGGCGCGAATGACGAAGCGGCAATCCTCATCGATGGTCTCGAATATACCCCGCACGACATCGCCGTCCACCTTGACCGCGACTTCCGCGCCGAGGCCGGCGGCGCGCGCCAGCCAGCGATGGCGTATCCTGCCCAGGCCACGTCCAGCGTCCCAGTCCCGGAAGTTGCTGTTCCATGCGTCCGACAGCGACAGAAAAAGCGTTTCCGCGTCGCAGGCCGCGCCAAGCGCGTTGAGCGATGTCGCCGGGTACGGCACATCGGCGGGATGCGCAACCACATTGACGCCGATGCCGATGGCCAGTCCGAACCGCCCACCATCCAGCATGGTCGATTCGAGCAGGATGCCGGCAAGCTTCGCGCCATCGGCAAGAACGTCATTCGGCCATTTCAGCTCGAAGCGCTCGCCTCGCGTGCCGCTGCCGCCATCGGGCGCAATCGAGAAGCGGCGGTCGGGCGCGACTGCGGCGAGCGCGTCGGCCAGCGCCAGACCGGCGACGAAGCCGAGCGTG
>JBGTLX010000688.1:0-1544 GCA_041743855.1 Rhizobiaceae bacterium
GCGGGTGATGCCGCCGGGGCAGCGAATGGCCAGACCCGGCCCTGGGAACGGATGGCGGCCTATAAACTGTTCGGGCAGGCCGAGTTCGCGGCCGAGCGCCCTGACCTCGTCCTTGAACAATTCGCGCAGCGGCTCGACCAGCTGCATGTTCATGCGCGCCGGCAGGCCGCCGACATTGTGGTGCGACTTGATGGTGACCGAAGGGCCGCCGGTGAACGAGACGCTTTCGATGACATCCGGGTAGAGTGTGCCCTGCGCCAGGAATTCAGCCGGCTTGCCTCCGTGGGCGAGCTTCCTCGCCTCGCGCTCGAACACCTCGATGAACAGCCGGCCGATGGTCTTGCGCTTGGTTTCGGGATCGCTCTCGCCCTCCAGCGCGTCGATGAACAAATCGGCTGCGTCGACATGGACCAGCGGAATGTTGTAGTGGCCGCGAAACATCGCGACGACCTGTTGCGCCTCGTCCTTCCGCAGCAGGCCGTGATCGACGAAGATGCAGGTGAGCTGGTCGCCGATCGCCTCGTGGATCAGGACGGCGGCGACGGACGAATCGACGCCTCCGGAAAGGCCGCAGATGACGCGGCCCGAACCGACCTTGTCGCGGATCGCGGCCACGGCATTTTCGCGATAGGCGCGCATCGTCCAGTCGCCCTCGATGCCGGCAATCTTGTGGACGAAGTTCTGAAGGAGTTTTGCGCCGTCCGGCGTATGGACGACCTCGGGGTGAAACATGATGCCGTAGAGCTTGCGCTCCGCGTCGCCGAAAATCGCGAAGGGCGCGCCTTCCGATCTGCCGAAAACCTCGAAACCTTCGGGCAGCGAGATCACCCGGTCGCCGTGGCTCATCCACACCTGATGGCGCTGGCCGGTGGCCCACAGGCCGTCGAAAAGCGGGCAGCTTTTCTCGACCTCGACATAGGCGCGGCCGAACTCGCGATGGTCCGACGATTGCGCCTCGCCACCCAACTGGACGCACATGGTCATCTGGCCGTAGCAGATGCCGAGCACCGGCACGCCGCTGTCGAAGACGATCTGCGGCGCGCGCGGGCTGTCGATCTCGGTGGTCGAGGCCGGGCCGCCGGACAGGATGACGGCCTTGGGTTCGATGCGCTTGAACGCCTCGCCGGCCGACTGGAAGGGCACGATTTCGGAATAGACTCCCGCCTCCCGGATGCGGCGCGCGATGAGCTGCGTGACCTGGCTGCCGAAGTCGATGATGAGGACCGTGTCGGGGCGGGCGGGGTTTTTCATGGCGGGCGTTTAAAGAAAAGAGTGAGTCGGCGCAATGGGTTGTAGCCGCCAGCCGGCAATCCGATCCAGCGGGCTGAGAAACCGATTGAGCTTTCTCACAATCAGAGTCGGCGTGTTGAAGCTGTGGACGAAGCTATCGACCTCAAATGCCCAGCGTTCCATCGACAATCGCCTGCTCCAGCGCATCGACAGCACTTGCCAGTCTCTCGTCGATGACGTGCAGGTATTCGGTCCAGTCGCCGATGTGGGTGACGTCGGTGTCGCCGTCGGAAATGCCGCGCAGGCCGATCAGC
>JBGTLX010000689.1:0-5123 GCA_041743855.1 Rhizobiaceae bacterium
GAGGCGATGCCGGTCAGCGTCAGCGTGCCGATGACGATGCCGACGATGGCGCAGGCGATGCCGACGGGCAGCGCGTTCTTGGCGCCCTCGGCCAGCGAATCGCGGCAGATGAGCAGGCTCTGGCGACCGCCATGGAAAAACAGGCAGGCGGCGATGAGCACGCCGATGACCAGCATCAGGATGTCGACGCCGAAGCGCATGAAGGACGCCGCCGCCAGCCCGAGCGCCACCCAGAACACCACCCGGAAGGCGAACGGCCCGATCATGGCCGCAAGCGGCGTGCCGAGGATGAGCACCACGACCAGCGCCAGCCCCATCGTGCCGGCAAAGATCGGCGTGTAGCCGGCAAACAGCAGATAGACGAGCGCCGCCAGCGGCAGCACCAGCGGCCAGTGCTGGCGCACCGCTTCCCACGGATTGGGCAGCGAGGCCTTGTCCATGCCGGACAGACCCTTCTTGCCGGCTTCCAGATAGACCATCCAGAAGCAGACGCCGAAATAGAGCATGGCCGGGATGATCGCCGCCTTGACCACGTCGGCGTAGGGCACGTTCAGCGTTTCGGCCATGATGAAGGCGACCGCGCCCATGACCGGCGGCATGATCTGGCCGCCCATCGAGGAGGTCGCCTCGACGCCGCCGGCGAAGGCCCCGGAAAAGCCGAAACGCTTCATCAGCGGGATGGTGAACTGGCCGCTGGCCACGACATTGGCGACGCCGGAGCCCGAGATCGTGCCCATCAGCGCCGAGGACAAGACGCAGACCTGGGCCGGGCCGCCGCGCGCATGGCCGACGAAGCCGAGCGCGAAATCATTGAACAGGGCGATCATGCCGGCGCGCTCGAGGAAGGCGGCAAAGACGACGAAGATGAAGATGTAGGCGGCCGACACGTAGACCGGCGTGCCGTAGATGCCTTCCGTGCCGAAACCCATATGCTCGACGATCTGCGAAAATTCGTAGCCGCGGTGGATGAAGGGCGACGGCAGATACTGGCCGAAGAAGCAGTAGGCGAGGAACAGGCCGGCGATGATGGCGAGCGGCCAGCCCATCAGCCGGCGCGCGCCCTCGAAGACGAGCGCGATCATGACCGCGCCGACGATGAGGTCGGGCGTGGTGAGAAAGCCGGTGCGCAGCAGGATGTCGTTGTAGAACACCCAATTGTAGATGCCGGTGAGGAAGCCGACGATGCCGAGGCCCCACAGTGCGAGCCGGCCGGCATGCGTGGCGGTCTTGAGATTGGCGAGCAGCGGGAAGCCGAGCAAGAGCAGGAACGCGACATGCATGGCCCGCACGACCTGGCTCGGCAAATTGCCGTAGGCGGCGGTGAAGAGCTGAAAAAGCGAGAAGGCGATGGCGACCGAGAACGCCGCCGTGCCCCAGCGGCCCGCACCCCAGCCGACGGGCAGACCCTCGGTCGGGATTTCGTCGACGGGGGCGAGAACTGGTGTCGGCTGGGTGGTGTCGGTCATGCGACGTTGCACCTTCTCGGGACGGCGCGGCGCGAGTCGCCCCCTCTGGCCTGCCGGCCATCTCCCCACACGGGGGGAGATCAGCAGTTTCTGTGACGACTCATCCTTACACTCGTCGAAGTCTTGCGAAAACAGGGCCACGGCCTAATCTCCCCCCGTGTGGGGGAGATGGCCAGAGGGGGGCCTCTCAAAGCCATCAATGCGAAGCCAGGCAACCTTACTTCAAAATCCCGGCTTCCTTGTAATAGCGCTCGGCGCCCGGATGCAGCGGCACCGGCATGCCGTCCAGCGCCTTGGCCGCGTCGATGTCCTTGGCGGCGGCGTGGGCGGCAGTCATCTTGTCGAGATTGTCGAACAGCGCCTTGGTCATCCCGTAGGCGGTGTCGTCGGAAACGCCGTCATGAGTGATGAGGAAATTGCCGACGGCAGCCGTCGCCACATCTTCCGTCTGACCGTCATAGGTGCCGGCGGGGATGGTGACCGCGATGTAGGGCAAGCCGATCTTCTCGACATCGGCGGGAGAAACCGCCACCACGTTGATCGGCAACGAGGTCGACAGGTCGCGGATCGAGGCGACGCCAAGGCCGGCTGACTGCAAAGTGGCGTCGAGCTGGCGGTTTTTTATTAGTTCCACCGATTCGGCGAAGGGCAGATATTCGACCTTGCCCAGATCCTCGTAGCTCATGCCGGCGGCGGCGAAGATGGCGCGGGCATTCAGTTCGGTGCCAGACGCCGGCGCGCCGACCGACAGGCTCTTGCCCTTCAAATCGGCGAGGGTCTTGATGCCGGATTCCTGGCTGGCGACGATCTGGATGAAATTCGGATAGATGGCGGCGATGCCCCGCAATTTGTCAAGCGGACCGGGGAAGCCTGCCTCTGTGTTGCCTTCGGCCGCGAGTTTTACGGAATCGCCGAGCGCAAACGCGATCTCTCCCTTGCCCTGCTGGAGGAGGTTCAGATTCTCGACGGAAGCCTTGGTCGCCTGCACCTGCGTGCGCGAGCCCTCGATGGCCTGGCCGTAGATTTCCGAGAGCGCCACGCCGAGCGGATAATAGACGCCCGAGGTGCCGCCGGTGAGCACGTTGATGAATTCCTGCGCCTTGGTGGATGCGACGCCAAGGCCGAGCGACAGCGCGATCGCGCCGGCGGCCAGAATTTTCGTTTTCAGATTGAGCATGCACTTCCTCCCAAACAGTCTTTCACAATCACGCAACCGGACAGGCGCGTGGGCGTATAGACCGTTTTAGAGCATGAGGAAGAAATGCAAAGGGTTTATTGGGGGGCGCTATCCTAGTGGGAGGGAGCCGGTTGGGTGAACGGCGTAGAAATCGAGCACTTGGTCTCCACCCCCACCCGTCGGCTACGCCGACACCCTCCCCGCAAGGGGGAGGGTAAAGAGGCGGATCAACCCAGTCCCTCGAACAGCACGGTCGAGAGGTAGCGCTCGGCAAAGGACGGGATGACGACGACGAGCGTCTTGCCGGCATTTTCCGGGCGTGAGCCGACGACGATGGCGGCTTGAAGCGCCGCGCCCGACGAGATCCCGACCGGCACGCCTTCGAGGCGGGCGACCAGCCGCGCATTGGCGACGGAATCGTCGTTGGAGACCTGGACGATCTCGTCATAGATCGAGGTGTCGAGGATTTTGGGCGCGAAGCCGGCGCCGATGCCCTGGATCTTGTGTGGGCCGGGCTGGCCGCCGGAAAGCACCGGCGAGGCTTCCGGCTCGACAGCGACGATATGGACGCCCGGTTTTTTCGCCTTGAGCACCTGGCCGACGCCGGTGATGGTGCCGCCGGTGCCGATGCCGGAAACGAAGATGTCGACCTCGCCTTGCGTGTCGTTCCAGATTTCCTCGGCGGTCGTGCGGCGGTGTATCTCGGGATTGGCCGGATTTTCGAATTGCTGCGGGATGACCGCGCCGGGCGTCGCGGCCAGCAATTCCTCGGCCTTGGCGATGGCGCCCTTCATGCCTTTCGGCCCTTCGGTCAACACGAGTTCAGCGCCGAGCAGGGCCAGCATCTTGCGGCGTTCCAGCGACATGGTCTCGGGCATGGTCAGGACAAGCTTGTAACCCTTGGCGGCGGCGGCGAAGGCCAGCGCGATGCCGGTGTTGCCCGAGGTCGGCTCGATCAGCGTGTTCCTGCCGGGCGAAATCTTGCCGGCTACTTCCAGCGCCTCGATCATCGACACGCCGATGCGGTCCTTGACCGAGGCGATCGGGTTGAAGAATTCGAGTTTTGCCAGAAGGTGGGCGACGACGCCCTTTTCCCTGGCGAATTTGTCGAGGCGAACCAGCGGCGTGTCGCCGATCGTATCCGTGATTGAATCGTAGATGCGGCCTCGCCCCGGCGCGCGTCTGTTGGTGGCGGGTTTGTCCATTGTTTTCGCTCCCTGGGATTTTCCTTACGCAGAGTAGGGCGGCCATCGGAAAAATCCGAGGGGAGGTAATCCTGAAACCGTTGACTTAGCGAAAATTCATTTCTGCATACAGCGGGTTTCAGGAACGTCTTGGCGCAAACATCGTGTGACGCGCCGGCCACATCATCCTTCGCCGCAAGCGACGCAAGGCCTGCACATCGACAATCGCCGGCGGCTGGTGTACCCGCGTCGTTCCGCTCGGCCGAACCGCCCTCCCCTTGCAAACGATCGAGCCCCTGCGATGCGACCGGCTTTCGGCGGTGTAGATTTCGGCACGTCCAACTCCACGGCAGGCATCATCGAGAACGGCCGGCCGCTGCTCGTGCCGCTGGAAGACGGCCATGTGACGCTGCCCAGCGCGGTGTTCTTCAACTTCGAGGACAACCGCACCCATCTCGGGCGACGCGCCATCGCGGACTATGGCGACGGCGTCGAAGGCCGCCTGATGCGGTCCCTGAAAAGCGTGCTGGGCAGTTCGCTGGTGCATGAGAAGACGCGCATCAAGTCGCGCTCCATCGCCTTCACCGAGATCATCGGCCTGTTCATCGGCCATCTGAAAAGCCGGATGGAAGCCCGCGCCGGCCAAGCAGTCGAGAGCGTCGTGCTCGGCCGGCCGGTGCAGTTTGTCGACGACGATCCCGTGGCGGACGCAAACGCCCAGAACGAACTGGAAAAGGCTGCGCGCGCGCAAGGATTCAAGCATATCGCCTTCCAGTTCGAGCCGATCGCAGCCGCGCTCGACTATGAGCGGTCGGTGCGCCGCGAAGAACTGGCGCTGATCGTCGATATGGGCGGCGGCACCTCGGATTTCTCGATCGTGCGCGTGTCTCCGCACAGCGCCGGCTCGGCCGAACGCCACGCCGATATCCTGGCCAATCGCGGCATCCATATCGGCGGCGCCGATTTCGACCGGCTGCTCAGCATCGCCCATGTGATGCCGCAGCTCGGCTATCTGACGCCGACCAAAGACGGCAAGCGTAACCTGCCGGCCGGATATTTCATCGATCTGGCGACGTGGCAGCGCATCAACCTCCTGTACGCGCGAAAGGCGAAAAGCGACCTGCGCCAGATCCGCTACGAGGCGGCGCGGCCGGACCTCGTCGACCGGATGATCGAAATCGTCGAGCATCGCCATGGCCATGCGCTGGCTGCCGCGGTCGAGACGGCGAAGATTGCGCTGACCGACCAGCCCACGTCTCGGATTGAGATGGCGCTGCCGGGCGCGCGATTTGCGGC
>JBGTLX010000690.1:0-5187 GCA_041743855.1 Rhizobiaceae bacterium
GCGCCTGCGGCGCGCCCTTCCATCCCGATGCGCTGTTTGCGGAAATCCGCACCGCCGAACCCTCTTCCCGTCTCGACCGGGCGACCTTCGACCGTGTCGTCGATTTCGTCGCCACCGGCGGTTATGCGCTCAGAAGCTACGAGCGCTACGCCCGCATCCGCAAGACGAAAGAAGGGTTGTGGCGCGTCAGCCATCCGCGCGTCGCTCAGCAATACCGGCTGAATGTCGGCACGATCATCGAGGTGCCGGCGCTGAACGTGCGCTATGTGCGCGCGGGCAGGGGCGTTGCGGCGCGCGGTGGCCCGACACTCGGCAAGATCGAGGAGGCGTTTCTGGAAACACTGGTGCATGGCGACACGTTTCTGTTCGCCGGCAAGGTGCTGCGCTTCGAGGGTATCCGCGAGAGCGAATGTTTTGTTTCCAACGCGCCCGGCAAGGACGCCAAGGTGCCCTATTATGGTGGCGGCAAGTTCCCGCTGTCGACCTATCTGGCCGATCAGGTGCGCGGCATGCTGGCCGACCCGAAACGCTGGAAGGCGCTGCCGAACCAAGTCGCGGACTGGCTGCGGCTGCAGGCCAAAATGTCGGTTCTGCCCAGGCGCGGCGACCTACTGGTGGAAACATTTCCGCGCGGCGACCGTTTTTACATGATCGTTTATCCATTCGAGGGGCGGCTGGCGCATCAGACGTTGGGCATGCTGCTGACGCGGCGGCTGGAGCGGTTCGGTGCGCGGCCGCTCGGCTTCGTCGCCACCGATTATGTGCTCGGCATCTGGGCGCTCGGCGACATGGGCCGGATTTTCAAGGCGGGCAAACCGTCGCTTGGCGAATTGTTCGACGAGGACATGCTGGGCGACGACCTCGACGCGTGGCTGGCCGACTCGTGGATGCTGAAGCGCACTTTTCGTGCCTGCGCGATGATTTCCGGGCTGATCGAAAAGCGCTTCCCCGGGCAGGAGAAAAGCGGGCGGCAGGTCACCGTGTCGGCCGACCTGATCTACGACGTGCTGCGCTCGCATGAGCCCGACCACATCCTGTTGCAGGCGACGCGCGCCGACGCGGCGGCCGGGCTGCTCGATGTCAGGAGACTTGCCGACATGCTGTCGCGCATCCGGGGGCGAATCATGCATAAGGACCTCGACCGCATCTCGCCGCTCGCGGTCCCGATCATGCTGGAAGTGGGCAGGGAGCGGGTGGAGGGCGAAGCGGGCGATTCGCTTCTGTCGGAGGCGGAAGATCTGATCGAAGAGGCGATGGGTAAGGGTCAGGACCTATTAATATGATCGAAATGGCGCCTGAAACGGCAAGAAGATGCGAGGAGAAGCGCGAAGGGCGGGGTCTTTCCCCCGACCGAGCGGTTCGACAAAGCAGCTTGCAGCCGTTTCGGCGTCCGCAGGATGTGGTCCATTTGCCCTGCTGCTTTGTCGCGAAGGCTTGAAAATGGTAGACATTTCCTGCGCCTCCGCTCCTCGCATCAGAACAAATGGTCTCTCACCATTTCGACCAGATTAACAGGTCCTGACCCTAGCATGAACGCGCATCAGACAGTGTCGGACCCGACAGCGCCCGTCACGGAGATTTCCATCGCCGGAGAGCGCGCCTGCTGCGACCGGCGCGGCGTGCTCTATTTTCCGGAAATCGGCCTGCTCTGCGTGTCCGACCTGCATCTGGAAAAAGGCTCGTCGCTGGCCAGGCGAGGCATTCTGATACCGCCCTACGACACCGCGGCGACGCTGATCCGGCTGCGCACGATCATCGATCATTATCGGCCCAAAATCGTGATCAGCCTGGGCGATAGTTTTCATGACCGCGACGGCGCATCGCGCATGCCCGATGCGATCCGCGCCGAGCTTGCGGCGCTGATGGCCGGCCGCGACTGGTTCTGGGTCGCCGGCAATCACGATCCGGAAGCGCCGGCCGGACTGCCCGGCGAAACCGTGCAGATGCTTGCCGTCGGCGGGCTGGTGTTCAGGCACGAACCGTCGCCGCAACCGACCCGAGGCGAGATCGCCGGTCATCTGCACCCCTGCGCCAGGATCGTGCAGCGCGGGCGCTCGGTGCGCCGCCGCTGCTTCGCCAGCGACGGGACCCGCATCGTCATGCCAGCCTTCGGCGCCTATACCGGCTCGCTCAACGTGCTCGACCGGGCCTATGCCGGGATGTTTCGCCGTGAGGGGCTGATGGCCTATATGATCGGCGCGCAACGGATATTCGCGATTTCGGGCGGCCGGCTAATGCCAGGCTGACCGAGACCCTCCAGAATTCTACTCCGAGCGGGCATCTGACGCGAGTTTCTCCGTTTCCGATGCTCACGGACCCGAAAGTCCGCTGTGCTTCGGTTCTCGAAACCCACTTCACCTGCCGCGCCGGAGCGAATTCTGGAAGAGTCTCTCAATCCTTACGGAAAACAATGCGCCCGAGCCACCCGGTCAGCATGGCCAGGCCGACGGCGAACAGCCCGTAGAAAAAGCTGTAATCGATTGCCGCGCGGGCGATCGACTGTTCGAAGCCCGATTTCACGATGGCGAGTTGCGCCGAACTTTCCTTAATGAAGACGCCGTTGCGAAACAGGAACGCGCGCGCTTTGTGCGTGCCGACGGGCACGTTGGGAGCGAGGTTGAGCGAGGCGCGAAACAGGCTCTGCGACAGGAACTCGACGCCGCCGACGCGCAGGCTGAACAGGCCGCTTGCGGCCTTGCGCTCGCGCAGCGCCGCGCGGAATTCGTCGATGGTCGCCGGCGGGCTGTCGGTCCGGGTCGGTTCGATGTGCAGATTGTCGGCGCCGAGCGACAGCTGGCGGTAATTGGTCGGGTCGGTGATGTCTTGCGGCATGCGCGTGGTCGCCACGGAATAGGACATGGGCACGTTGGCGAAGGTCTCGGAGTCCAGATTGATCCACATGCCCAGGAACCGGCCCTTGCGCCTGACCACCGTCGCGCGCGCCGGTCCCTCCAACACCACGATCACGTCGTAGCGCCCCTGCCGGCTGATCAGCGGATCGGCATTCTCGAGCGAGCCGAATATGGTCAGATCCGCGCCCGAGAAATCGGCTGTGATGGCGACGCGGTCGGTCGACAGGCCGATCTGGATGTTTTCCGGGCTCGGTTCCTGCGCATGAGCCGCAGCCGTTGCAACCAGGGCCGCCGCCAGTGTGAGGATTGCTAGAATAGACCGGCGCGTCATCCCGCCACCCCCAGCGAATAGAGGTTGGGCGGGGCGACGAACAGATCGAAAGCGAGCCTGAGCGCGACGGCCAGAACAAGCAGGCCAAGCAGCGCGCGCAGTTGTTCGCCGCGCAGCTTCTGGCCGGCCTTGGCGCCATATTGCGCGCCGGCCACGCCGCCGACCATCAGCACCACCGCCAGCACGATGTCGACCGTCTGGTTGGTGGTCGAATGCACGACCGTGGTGAAGGCCGAGACGAAGATGATGTGGAACAACGAGGTTCCGACGACGACGTTGGTCGGAACCTTGAGCAGGTAGATCAGCGCCGGCACCATGATGAAGCCGCCGCCGACGCCCATGATCGACGACAGGAAGCCGATTGCCGCCCCAAGTCCGAGCACGGGAATGACGCTGACGAACAGCTTGGAGGCTCGAAAACGCATCTTCAGCGGCAGCCGGTGAATCCAGTTGTGCTGGCCGGGCCGCTTCAGGGTGGGCGCGGGACCGCCGCGCGCACGACGCATGGCGCTCAGGCTCTCGGTCAGCATCAGTCCGCCGACCGCGCCGAGAAAGACGACGTAGAGCAGCGAGATGAAGAGGTCGAGCTGGCCGAGGTCGCGCAGCAGCGCGAACACGTAGATGCCGACCGTCGAGCCGACGATGCCGCCGGCCAGAAGCACGCCGCCCAGCTTGAAGTCGATCGTGCGACGTTTGAAATGGGCGAGCGCGCCCGAAAACGACGAGGCGATGACCTGATTGGCGCCGGTGGCGACGGCGATGGCGGGGGGAATGTTGTAGAAGATCAGGAGCGGCGTGATCAGGAAGCCGCCGCCGACCCCGAACATACCCGAGAGGAACCCGACCGCCGCGCCCATCGCAAGCAGTATCAAGGCGTTAACGGACATTTCCGCGATCGGGAGATAGATGCCCACCCGTCAAACCGTCTATTCCTGGCTGGCCGCCGTCGACCCGTCCCTTACGAGAAGAAAGTCTTAGAGCGCCACGCATCCTCTCGAACGCGCAAAAGACTCTCTTAACACTCCGATTGGCGCATGATCTTGTCCGAAAACCGACTAACTTTTCGGGGATTGTGCACTGTTTAAACCGGTTTTGCGCCGACCGCGTTGTGAAGTCAAACGTCGTCGCGCCGCCGAAACAAATACCACTTCAAGCAGTTAACGCCGATGCGGGCGATGCCTGCGGGTCCATGAGCGACGCCGGGCGGGTCATTTGCGCTTGAGCAGTTCCGCCACCAGTTTCCCGTCGACTTCGCCGGTCGGCGCCATGGCGTTGTCCTTCTGGAACGCGGCGATGGCGGATTTGGTCCTGGCCCCCATCACACCGTCCGGATTGCCGACCTCATATCCGTTCTTGCCGAGGATGAGCTGGATGTTCTGGACCGCCTGCTTCATGTCTACGCCGGCGGTCGTGTCGGGGCTGTCCTGCCAGGAGTCCGGGATTTCGACTGTGTTGGCTTCCTGGTCTAGCGGCCTGGGCTTCCACAATTCGGTCGCCGCGCGCGCCCGCTCGATCTGTTCGGGACGCAGCGAGCCGGCGATCTCGTCACGCTTGGCGGCAGCGTCCTTGTCGCCGGTTTCAGCGGCAAGCGCGAACCATTTGTAGGATTCCTCGAGGCTTTGCGGCATGCCCACGCCCTTGGCGGCAAGGATGCCGAGGTTGAACTGGCTGTCCTTCACGCCGAGTTCGGCAGCGGCTATGAACCAGCGCGCGGCGACCTGGTTGTCTGACGTCGCGCCTGCCCCCATGGCAAACAGCACGGCGAGGTTGTGCATGGCGCTGGCGTTGCCCTGCGTGGCGGCCTTGAGGTAAAAATCCTTGGCCTTGGCAATGTCGCGTTCGACCCCAAATCCCTTCTCGTAGAAATTTCCGATACGGAACTGCGCCGGCGCAAATCCGAGATCGGCAGATTTCTGATACCATTTCGCGGCTTCGGCCTTGTCGGCGGCGATGCCGCGGCCGTCTGCATAGCGCGAGGCGACCTCGAACAGCGCCTTGGCGTCG
>JBGTLX010000691.1:0-2651 GCA_041743855.1 Rhizobiaceae bacterium
TTGCCGTTGGTGCCGGTGATGGCGATGAAGGGCGCGTCCGGCGCCAGCGCCATCCGTTCGCGCGAAAACAGCTCGACGTCGCCGACGATCTCGACGCCGGCCCCGCGCGCCAGTTCCACTGTCCAGTGCGGTTTAGGATGCGTCAGCGGCACGCCGGGCGACAGCACGAAGGAGGCGAAGGCCGGCCACTCGGCGGCGCGCAGGTCGCCGGTTGCTATGCCTTCGGCCCCGGCCGTCGAAACGCTTTTGGGATTGTCGTCCCAGGCCAGCACATCGGCGCCGCCCTCGATCAGCGCACGCGCGGTTGCTATCCCCGAACCGCCAAGTCCGAAGAGCGCGACGCGTTTTCCGCTGAAGGATCTAGCGGGGATCACGGTCCTTTCACCTCAGCTTCAGGCTCGACAGGCCGATCAGCGCGAGGATCACCGAGATGATCCAGAACCTTATGACCACCTGGCTTTCGGTCCAGCCGAGCTTTTCGAAATGATGGTGGATCGGCGCCATCAGGAACACGCGCCTTCCCGTCATCTTGAAGAAGCCGACCTGGATGATGACCGAGAGCGCCTCCATCACGAACAGGCCCCCGATGATGGCGAGCACGATCTCGTGCTTGGTCGCCACCGCGATCGTGCCGATCAGGCCGCCCAACGCCAGCGAGCCTGTGTCGCCCATGAAGATGGCAGCCGGCGGCGCGTTGAACCACAAAAAGCCCAGTCCCGCGCCGATGACCGATCCGAGGATGACCGCGAGTTCGCCGGTTCCGGGCACGAAATGGATCTGCAGATATTCGGCAAAGACCGCGTTGCCAGACAGATACGCGATCACGCCGAAGGACGCCGCGGCAATCATGATCGGCACGATGGCCAGCCCGTCGAGGCCGTCGGTTAGGTTCACCGCATTGCCCGCCCCCACAATGACGATGCAAGCGAACGGAATGAAGAACCAGCCGAGATTGATCAGCAAACCCTTGATGAACGGAAAGGTCAGCGAAGAGGAGAACGGCGCCTGGCCATTGTCCATGATCACATAGGCCGCGATGGCCGCGATGACGAACTCGGAGGCCAGCCTGGCCTTGCCGGAGAAGCCGAGATGCGACTGTTTCGTCACTTTGAGATAGTCGTCATAGAGGCCGATCGCCCCGAACCCCAGCGTCACGATCAGCACCACCCAGACATAGAGGCTGGTGATATTGGCCCACAACAGAGACGAGCCGACGATCCCGCACAGGATCATCAGACCGCCCATGGTAGGCGTGCCGGCCTTTTTGAAATGCGTCTGCGGCCCGTCGGCCCGGATCGGCTGGCCCTTGCCCTGCCTGATGCGCAGCGAATTGATGATCATCGGTCCAAAGATGAAGACGATCAGCGCCGACGTGATCAGCGCGCCGCCGGTCCGGAAGGTTATGTAGCGGAAGATGTTGAAGACCGAGACCTGATCCGCAAAATTGACGAGCAATGTAAGCATTGTTGTTAGTCCCCCCGGACCGGATTTATGATGATTTCATGCTTCCGGGGCTGCCCGGAAACCGCGCGAGGAGCGCTTCGACGATTTTTGAGAATCCGATGCCTTTGGACGACTTCACCATGACGACGTCGCCGGCGCGTATGGCATCGATCAGCACCGGCTTCAATTCGTCCGCGCCGTCGCGATATTCCGTCGGCAGGTCGTCGGGCAGCGCGTCTGCCAGCGACTTCATCTCCGGACCCGCCAGAAAAATCAGATCGGCGCGTCCCCCGGAAATCAGCCCGGCAAGCCCGGAATGAAGCTGTGCGGAATGGCTGCCGAGTTCCAGCATGTCGCCCAAAACGGCGATGCGTCGACCGCCGCCGGACACCGGCGTCGCGTCGAGCAACGCGATCGCCGCCTGCATCGATGCTGGATTGGCGTTGTAGCTCTCGTCGATCAGAATGATCTCGCCCTCCGGATGTTTAAGGAGATGGCGCTTGCCGCGGCCGGATTCGGCGCTCAGGCCCGCCAGCGACAGCGCAACCTTGCCGATATCCGCCCCGGCAAGGTGGGCAGCGCCCAGCACGGCCAGGGCATTCTGCACCATGTGCCGGCCCGGCGCGCCGATCTTGGCGGGTGCTTCCTTGCCGCCGATCATGGCCGAGATCAGCGAATGGTCGGCGTGCAGCGCAAGGTTGGTCAACCGGTACGCCGCCTTCTCATGCTCGCCGAAGGCGAGGATTTCAGTGACGCCGGCGGCCTTGGCCAGCTTGGCGAGCAACAGCCAGCGCGGGTCGTCGCGGTTGATCAGCGCCGCCCCGCCCGGCTCGATGCCCTCAAAAATCTCGGCCTTGGCCCTGGAGATCTCGTCGAGGTTCCTGAAATGCCCTAGATGGGCCTCCGCAATCAGCGTGACGATGGCGATATGCGGCCGCACGAGCTTCACCAGCGGGCGGATTTCGCCTTCATGGTTCATGCCGATCTCGAAGATGGCGTAGTCGCAATCGGCCGGCATGCGCGCCAGCGTCAGCGGCACGCCCCAATGATTGTTGAACGACTTGTCGGACGCATGGACCCTGCCGACCGAGGACAGCGCATGGCGCAGCGCTTCCTTGGTGGTGGTCTTGCCGGCCGAGCCGGTCACCGCGATGATCTTCGCCGTCGAGCGCGCCCGCGCCGCCGCGCCTGCCTTTTCGAGCGCCGCC
>JBGTLX010000692.1:0-6914 GCA_041743855.1 Rhizobiaceae bacterium
AACAACGATCTGCTGGAGCTTTGGCGGGACGAGCGCTTCACCGTCGTCTTCGTCACGCACAGCGTGTTCGAGAGCGTCTTCCTGTCGAACCGCATCGTCGTCATGGCGGCGCGGCCGGGCCGCGTTTTCGACGAGATTGCGGTCGGTGCCGCCTATCCGCGCGACGAAGCGTTTCGCACCTCGCCGGACTATGCGGCGCTCTGCCGGCAGGCGTCCGGCGTGCTGGCGGAGGCCATCAACTCGGGAGGCGGCTCGCATCATGACGCTCCTTGAGCAGCAGACCGGAGCGTTGACGCTTGATCCGGAAGAGGCGCTGCGGGTCCGCGCCGATCGCTTCGAGCGCATCGGCAGCTGGGTGCTGCCGCTCGCCATCATGTGCGCCGCCATATGGTTCTGGGACCGGATTTGCGTCTGGAATGAGATTCCGAAATACATCCTGCCGCGGCCGGGCGTGGTGCTGGCGACGCTTTATACCGACGCCGGGCTGCTGTTTTCGTCACTGCTGGTCACGCTGAAGATCACCTTCCTCGGCCTGTCGCTCGCGGTCATCGGCGGCGTCGGGCTGGCGGTGCTGTTTGCGCAATCCAAATGGGTGGAGATGTCGCTGTTCCCGTTCGCCATCGTCTTGCAGGTCACGCCAATCGTGGCGGTTTTTCCGCTCATCAACATCTATGTCGACAACCAGACGGCGAAACTGCTGCTCTGCGCCTGGATCGTCGCCTTCTTCCCGATCCTGTCCAACACGACGCTCGGCCTGAACTCGGTCGACCGCAATCTGCTCGATCTTTTCAAGCTCAACGGCGCGACACGCTGGCAGCAGCTTGTCCATCTGCGCCTGCCGGCCGCCATGCCCTATTTCCTCGGCGGCTTGAAGATCGCTGGCGGCCTGTCGCTGATCGGCGCGGTGGTGGCCGAGTTCGTCGCCGGCTCGTCTGGGCAGTCGTCTGGCCTTGCGTCGCGCATCATCGAGGCTGGCTACCGGCTCAACGCGCCACGGCTGTTTGCGGCGCTGATCCTGATTTCAGTGACCGGCATTTTGATCTTTCTCTTGCTGTCGCTGGTCTCGCACCTCATTCTTCGGCGCTGGCACGAAAGCGCGATTGTGCAGGAGCGGTGAGGGTGAATATTCCGCCCGACGGCTCTTTCCTACTCGCCAACGCGCGCGTGCATTCCTCGCTGACGCCTGACTTGTCCGCCGCTTTCGCCACCGACGGCTTCGCGCTCGCCGACATAGCCGTCGCCCAGGGGAAGATCGCACACATCGTGGCGCGGCAGCCCGGCGCGGCTATGCCATCCGATGCCACCAACCTTGCCGGCCGTATCGTGCTGCCCTGCTTCGTCGATTGTCACACCCATATCGACAAGGGTCATATCTGGCCGCGAAAACCCAATCCGGACGGGTCCTTCGTCGGCGCGCTGAACGCCGCAGGAGAAGATCGCGCCGCGCGCTGGACTGCCGACGATGTCATGCGACGCATGGATTTCTCGCTGCGCTTGGCCTACGCGCACGGCACCAAGGCCTTGCGCACCCACATCGACTCCGTCCCGCCGCAGGAGAAAATCTCCTGGCCGATATTCGAGGAAGCGCGGGACCGTTGGCGCGGAAAAATCGAGCTGCAGGGCGTCTCCCTCATCTCCGTCGAAGATGTCCGCGACATAGCCTGGTTCGAGGCGCTGGCGCACCGGGTTGCGGCGGCGAAAGGCGTTCTCGGCTGCGTCACCACCATGGTTCCCGACCTCGAGGAACTGCTCGACCGGGTGTTCGCCGCTGCCACCAGGCACGGACTCGACCTCGATTTCCACGCCGACGAAACCGACGATGTTGCCGCGATTTCGCTGAAGAAGATCGCCGAAGCGGCGATCTGGAGCGGCTTCGAGGGAAAAATCCTTGCCGGCCATTGCTGCTCGCTGGCGCGCCAGCCCGACCGCGACGTGCTCGATACGCTGGACAAGGTTTTCCGCGCCGGTATCTCGGTCGTGTCGCTGCCGATGTGCAATCTTTACCTTCAGGACCGCCGGCAGGATGACACGACGCCGCGCTGGCGCGGGGTGACGCTGCTGCACGAGATGCGGGCGCGGGGCATTCCCGTCGCCATCGCCTCCGACAACACGCGCGATCCGTTTTATGCCTATGGCGATCTCGACATGCTGGAGGTGTATCGCATGGCGACGCTGATACTCCACTTCGACCATCCCGTCAGCGACTGGCCCAAAGCGGCGACATCGACGCCGGCCGAGATCATGCGGCTCGGCGGCATTGCTACTTTGACCGTTGGCTGGCCGGCCGATTTCATCATCTTCAAGGGCAGAAGCTGGACCGAATTGCTGTCGCGACCCGAATCGGATCGGATCGTGGTCCGCGACGGCAGGGCGATTTTTCGCGAGATTCCGGACTACGCCGAACTCGACGATCTGATGGGACCATGATGGATCTTGTTTCGCTCAGGCGCGACCTCGACGGGCTTAAGATCGAGGACAACGAGAAGATCGTGCAGCAGAAGAGCCGCGATTTCTACTGGTACAGCCCGGTTCTGAAGCGCGAGCTGGACAATGTCACCGCCGATTTGGTCGTGACGCCGAAGGACGAGGCCGAGGTTATCCGGGTCCTCGCCGTCTGCCATCGGTATGGCGTTCCGGTGACGCCGCGCGGCTCGGGAACCGGCAATTACGGACAGGCCATGCCGCTGTCCGGCGGGGTGGTGCTTTCGCTCGCCGAGATGAACGAAATTATATCCATTTCGCCGGGTCGGGTGATTTGCGGCCCCGGCGCGATCTGCGCCGACATCGACCGGGCGACGAAGGCGCATTCCGGCCAGGAATTGCGCTTGCACCCATCGACCTATCACACCGCCTCGATCGGCGGCTTCATCGCCGGCGGGTCGGGCGGTGTCGGTTCGATTAATTTCGGCGGCCTGCGCGATTTCGGCAACGTCTTGCGCCTGCGTGTCGTCACCATGGAGGCCGAGCCCAAGGTTCTCGACCTGACCGGCGAGGATCTGCACAAGGTCACTCATGCTTACGGCACCAACGGCATCATCACCGAGGTCGAGATGCCGTTGACGGCGGCTTACGACTGGGTTGACGTCCTCGTCGGCTTCGACAATTTCATGGCGGCGGCGCGCTACGGCAATGCGCTCGCGCGCCAGGACGGGATTCTGACCAAGCTGATCACGCCGATCGCCGCGCCGGTCCCCTGGCTCTACTTCAAGCGCCACCAGAAATTTTTGTGCGAGGGCCAGAGCATTTGCGCCGTGATGGTCGCGCCTCATGCGCTCGACGCGTTCCTGGCTTTCACGCGCCGCGCCCGTGGGGAGGTCGTTTTCAGCGCCGAAACCGCCACGCCCGAAGAGAAAAAGGGTCTGCCGCCGGCCTTCGAGCTTGCCTGGAACCACACCACCTTGCGGGCGCTGCGCGTCGATCCTGCGATGACCTATCTGCAGTCGCTCTACCCGTTTCCGCACCATCTCGCGCTGGTCGAAAAAATGGATGCGATGTTTCCGGGCGAAGTGTTTTCGCATCTCGAATTTGTCCGTTTCGATGGCGACATCACCTGTTTCGGCCTTCCGCTCGTGCGCTTCAAGACGGAGGCGCGACTCGACGAAATCATCCGGCTGCACGAAGACAATGGCTGCCCGATCTTCAACCCGCACCGCTACACGCTGGAAGAAGGCGGCATGAAGCAGACCGACGAGATCCAACTCGCCTTCAAGCGCCAGGCCGACCCGCAGGGGCTGCTCAATCCAGGAAAAATGATCGCTTGGGACGATCCGGAGTACGACTATCGGTCGGGGAAGGTCTTTTTGTTCAAGGGGCTGGAGCGGGCTTCATGATCGTCTTGCTATGATAGAATTGAGTCCTGTCGCGCGCCCCTCAGCGGACTCTCTCCTGCCGCGACGGTTTGCATGAAAATCCTCGTCCTCCACGCGCATCCGGTCGAGACCAGCTTCAACGCGTCGCTGCATTGCCTGATCGTGGAGCGGCTGACGGCAGCCGGCCACAGCGTCGACGACTGTGACCTCTACATCGAGAATTTCGACCCGCGGATGACGCGCGCGGAGCGGATCGCCTACCACGGCCCGCGCTCAGGAGACGAAAGCATCAGCCCCTATGTCCAACGCGTGCTTGCCGCCGAGGCGCTGGTGTTGTGCTACCCGGTATGGAATTTTGGCTATCCGGCCATCCTGAAGGGGTTTTTCGACCGCGTGTTCCTGCCGGGCGTGTCGTTCCGGCTGATCGACGGGAAGGTGCAACCCTCGCTCCATAACATCAGGAAAGTCGTGGCGGTGACCACCTTTGGCGGCAGCCGGTTGCGCGCCATGCTGATGGGAGACCCACCGCGTAAACTCGTCACCCGGCTGCTGCGGGCCACCGTCAAGCCCGGCGCGCCGGTGTCTTTCCTCGCGCATTATGCGATGAACCTTTCGACAGACGAATCGCGAAAGAAATTCATGGCGAAAGTCGCGGCAAGGATGGACGCGTTCTAATGCGCGTGCTGGTCGTCTATTGCCATCCGGTCCCGGACAGCTTTTGCGCCGCGCTCCGCGATGCGGCAATCGACGTGCTGGCCGGCCGCGGCGACGAGGTCAGGCTGATCGATCTCTACGCGGAGAAATTCGATCCGGTCATGCCCTGTGAGGAGCGCCGCGCCTACAACGACCGGGCCCCGGTCGATCCGCGCCTTGCGCCGCATATCGCCAGTCTGAAATGGGCGGAGGCGATCCTCTTCGTCTATCCGACCTGGTGGTACGGCCTTCCGGCGATGCTGAAAGGCTGGCTCGACCGTGTCTGGTCCACCAACGTCGTGTTCGAACTGCCCAAGGGCAAGGGCGGCATCATTTCGCTGATGACGCATGTGCGGGCGATCGGCGCGGTGACCACATGCGGCGCGCCGCTGTGGTGGACGATGCTCGTCGGACAGCCGGGCCGCAGGACCATCATGCGCGGCATGCGAGCGCTTTGCGCCACACGCTGCCGGACGCTGTTCCTGGCGCACTATCTGATGGACGCCTCGACGCCGGAAACGCGGGCGGCGTTTCTGGACAAGATGAAGCGCAGGCTTGCGACGTTTTGACCTACATCCGGACCCGTTCCGACTTTGGATCGTACATCGGTCTCAGCGACGCTTGCGCCGCGAACCGTTCGCCGGCGATCTCGATCTCGTATGATGAGCCAAGCACATCCGCCTCGTTCTGCCCTTGGCACGGCACATAGCCGAGGCCGATCGCGCCGCCGAGATGGTGGCCGTAATTGCCGCTGGTGATCGTGCCGACGATCTTTCCGTCGCGCAGGATAGCTTCGTTGTGGAATAGCAGCGGCTCCGCATCGGTCAGCCGGAACTGGACGAGCCGGCGTGACAGGCCGGCATCCTTCTTGCGCAGCACCGCGTCGCGGCCGATGAACTCGCCCTTGGCCGTTTTCACGGCAAAACCGAGCCCGGCCTCCAGCACATGATCTTCGTCGGTGATGTCGTGGCCGAAATGGCGGAACGCCTTTTCGATGCGGCAGGAATCCAGCGTGTGCAGGCCGCAGAGTTTCAGCCCGACATCGGCGCCGGCTTCCTCGATCGCCTCGAAAACATGCGCCGCCTGGTCGGTCGATACATAAAGCTCCCAGCCGAGCTCGCCGACATAGGTGACGCGGTGGGCGCGGGCGATACCCATGCCGATCTCGATGTCCCGGAACGTCCCGAACGGGTTTTTTTCATTGCAAAAATCGTTTGTGCTCAGCTTTTGAATCAAGGTCCTCGCCTTCGGCCCCATCACGCAGAGCACTGCTTCCCCGGCGGTGACATCGGTGATAACCACGAATTCATCGCGAATGTGCTTTCGCAGCCAGGCCAGATCGCGCTGCAATGTCGCGCCCGGCACGACGAGGAAGAAGGCCGTGTCCGAAAGCCGAGAGACGGTCAGGTCGCTCTCGATGCCGCCACGTTGATTCAGCATCTGCGTGTAGACGATTTTCCCCGGCTCGACATTCATGTCGTTGGCGCAAAGGCGCTGCAGGAAGGCCAGCGCATCGCGGCCCTCGACGCGGATCTTGCCGAACGAGGTCATGTCGAACAGGCCGACGCCGTTGCGGACCGCCAGATGCTCCTCGCGCTGGTTCTCGAACCAGTTCTGCCGCTTCCAGGAATATCTGTACTCGCGCTCCTGGCCGTTCTTCGCGAACCAGTTGGCGCGCTCCCAGCCGGCCACCTCGCCGAAAACCGCGCCGCGCGCCAAAAAATGCTCGTGCAGAGGCGAGCGCCGGATGTTTCTCGCGCTCACCATCTGGCGATAGGGAAAATGATCGGCGTAGAGCAGGCCAAGCGTTTCCGACACGCGCTCCTTCAGATAGCGGCGGTTCTTCTGGAAAGGCTGGGTGCGGCGGATGTCGACCTCCCACAGGTCGAATGGCGCTTCGCCATCGTTGATCCACTGCGCCAGCGCCATGCCCGCGCCGCCCGACGAGACGATGCCGATGGAATTGTACCCCGTCGCCATCCAGTAGCCGGCCAGTTCCGGCGCTTCGCCCAGATAGTAGCGGTCGTCCGGCGTGAAACTTTCGGGGCCGTTGAAGAAGGTGTGGATGCCGGCCGTGCCCAGCATCGGCATGCGGTTGACGCCCATTTCGAGGATCGGCTCGAAATGCTCGAAATCCTCCGGCAGTTGGTCGAAGCAGAAATCCTCGGAAATGCCGTCCATGCCCCAGGGTTTGGCCACCGGCTCGAACGCGCCGAGCATCATTTTTCCCGCGTCTTCCTTGTAGTAGGCGCATTCGTCCGGAACCCGCAGCACCGGTAACCGGCCGAGACCCGGGATAGCTTCTGTTACGAGATAGAAATGCTCGCAGGCATGGAGCGGAATGCTCACGCCTGACATCGCCCCAAGCTCGCGCGCCCACATGCCGGCGCAGTTGATGACGATGTCGGTCTC
>JBGTLX010000693.1:0-1580 GCA_041743855.1 Rhizobiaceae bacterium
GACATGAAGCGCTCGATTTCCTCGCGCATCCAGGCGGATTCGGTCTCTTTCCAGCGCCGCTCGAGGTTGGGGATGACGCCCTCGAAGGTTTTGGTCGTCTTGTAGGAGCGCAGGCCGTCATCATAGTTGAAGACGATTTCCCTCGCGCCGGTGCCGCGCAGGATGGCGTTCTTCCCCTCATCGGAAAGCTGGCCAAAACGGTCGCCGAGCTTGAAACCATAAACCTTGCCGAGCGCTTCCAGCGTCTGCGAATAATAGGGTGAGGTCGACTTCGCCCACGGGCTGACCGCGCCGTCGCGCAGCGACAGATTTTCGTCGGGCACGATCAGGTCCGGGTCGATGGCGCGCTGGGCGCCAAGCCCGTCACAGGCCGGGCAGGCGCCGAACGGGTTGTTGAACGAGAACAGCCGGGGCTCGATCTCGGCGATGGTGAAGCCGGACACCGGACAGGCGAATTTTTCCGAGAACAGAACGCGTTCGTGGGTTTCGTTCGCGGATTTGTTGACCGAATCTTCCGAGGTCTCGGCAGCCGGCAGCGGCTTGTCGGCGAATTCGGCGACGGCCAGGCCCTCGGCCAGTTTCAGCGCGGTCTCGATGGAATCCGCCAGACGCGCGCCGAGATCGGGGCGCACGACGATGCGGTCGACCACCACGTCGATGTCGTGCTTGTATTTCTTGTCGAGCGCCGGAACGTCGGCGATTTCGTAAAAAGTCCCGTCCACCTTGACGCGCTGAAACCCCTTCTTCTGCAGCTCGGCCAGTTCCTTGCGGTATTCGCCTTTGCGGCCGCGCACGATGGGCGCCAGGATGAACAGGCGCGTGCCTTCGTCGAGCGACAGCACCCGGTCGACCATCTGCGAAACAGTCTGGCTCTCGATCGGCAGGCCCGTCGCCGGCGAATAGGGGATGCCGACGCGCGCGAACAAAAGGCGCATATAATCGTAGATCTCGGTGACGGTGCCGACCGTCGAGCGCGGGTTGCGCGAGGTCGTCTTCTGCTCGATGGAGATGGCCGGCGACAGGCCGTCGATCTGGTCGACGTCCGGCTTCTGCATCATCTCGAGAAACTGCCGCGCATAGGCTGACAGGCTCTCGACATAGCGCCGCTGGCCTTCCGCATAGATCGTGTCAAAGGCCAGCGACGACTTGCCCGAGCCGGACAGGCCGGTCATGACGATCAGCGAATCCCTCGGCAGATCGAGGTCGATGTTTTTCAGATTGTGCTCGCGCGCGCCGCGAATGGATAAATATTTGTGATCGGCCATGACCGGTCCGCCGCCTTGTCTCGAAATGCTGGGGTGGCGGGGTGTGCTCCGGCCGAGCCCGTATCTAGGTATTTGGCGCCGCCTTTTCGAGGGGCGCGCGTAACGATGAGGTCTAGCCAGGATTCACAGTCCAGGGCAAGCGGAAAGAACAAAGGTCGAACAGGCTCCTGACAGGAATATGGCGGCTGAGGAACGACGCCGATCACGTTTTTTTACAAAAGCCAGTTGGCGGTTGACGGGGCAGGGCGAGCGGGGCAGACTTCCAACCGGTCGCCGAAGTCCGAATGTCCACGCGACATTCTTCGCTGCCGCTAC
>JBGTLX010000694.1:0-3687 GCA_041743855.1 Rhizobiaceae bacterium
GCGCGCATGGTCGTGCACAGCTTCCAGGCGATGATGTAGCGGGAGAAGTCGTCGAGCACGGTCGACAGATAGACCCAGCCCCAGCCGATGATCTTGAAGTAGGTGAAGTCCGTCTGCCACATCTCGTTGGGCCGCGTTGTCTTGTCCCTGAACTCGTCGGCGGCTTTGATGACGACGAAGGCCGGGCTGGTGATGAGATCATGGGCTTTGAGCAGGCGATAGACGGTGGCTTCGGACACGAAGTAGCGCTTCTCGTCCGTATACCGCACCGCCAACTCACGTGGTGACAGCTCGGACTGTTCCAGCGCCATGTCGATGATCTGGTTCTGGATCTCGGCGCCGATGCGGTTCCAGACGCGGCTCGGCCGGGAAGGACGGTCCTCCAACGCCTCCGGGCCGCCTTCGACGTAGCGGTCATACCAGCGGTAGAAGGTGCGCCGCGCAATGCCGAGCTGATCCAGTGTCTTCTTCGCCGGAAGGTGCGACTGCTCGACGATCCTGAGGTAGCGTCCGCGCTCGTGGTGTAATTTCGGGGAGCGATGCGGGTGGACTTTGCAGTGGAGATTTCGCTGCCCGGTTCGCCCGGCATCGGGTGGTCACCGGGCCTGTCGGATAAGGTGGAGTTTCGCGACTTCAACCTAACCGAAAGGGAACCCCCGATGACCGATGACAGACTACCGCTCGCCGAGCTTGCCGCGAAGAGCGGCGATCCCGATTTTCTCCGCGCCATTGCCGAGAGCGTGCTGCAACTGATCATGGAGGCCGATGTCGACGGCCTGATTGGCGCTGGCCGCTACGAGCGTGGCGAGGCCCGCCAGACCTGGCGCAATGGCTACCGCGAGCGTTCGCTCGACACCCGGCTTGGCACGCTAAGCCTGAAGATCCCGAAGATGCGCAGCGGGGCCTACTTTCCCAGCTTCCTGGAACCGCGCAAGACGGTGGAGAAGGCCTTGGTCGCCGTCATCCAGGAAGCCTGGATCAATGGCGTCTCGACTCGCAAGGTCGATGAACTGGTGCAGGCTATGGGCATGACCGGCATCTCCAAGTCTTCCGTCTCGAAGTTGTGCAAGGATATCGATGAGCGGGTGAACGCCTTCCTTAAGCGTCCTCTCGTCGGCGACTGGCCCTATCTGTGGCTCGATGCCACCTACCTGAAGGTGCGCGAGGGCGGCCGGATCGTCTCGGTGGCGGCAATAATCGCAGTGGCCGTCAACACGGACGGAAAGCGCGAGATCGTCGGGCTGCATATCGGTCCCTCCGAGGCCGAGCCGTTCTGGATGAGCTTCCTGCGCGATCTGGTGCGGCGCGGGCTGACCGGCGTGAAGCTGGTCGTCTCCGACGCGCACGAAGGGCTGAAGGCCGCCATCACGCGCGTGCTCGGCGCGACATGGCAAAGATGCCGGGTTCACGCCATGCGCAACGCTCTCGCCTACGTTCCCAAGGGCCAGCACACCATGGTCGCCGCCGCGATCCGGCAGGCCTTCATCCAGCCCGACCACGACAATGCCGTGCAGACCTGGCGACATGTAGGTGACCAGCTGCGCGCCAGATGGCCGAAGCTGGGAACCTTCCTTGACGACGCCGAAGCCGACGTGCTCGCCTACATGGCGTTCCCGGCTCAGCACCGCACCAAGCTTCATTCGACGAATCCGCTGGAGCGGCTGAACAAGGAAGTGAAGCGCCGCGCCGATGTCGTCGGCATCTTCCCGAACGAGGACAGCATCGTCCGCTTGATCGGCGCGGTCCTGCTCGAAGCCAATGACGAGTGGCAGCTTCAGCACCGATACATGCAGGTCGAGGCGATGGCCGACCTGATCCCACAAGCAATCGAGGAGGAGAAAACGCTTCAGATTACACCGAGAGCCGCCTGATCATGACGGCCCGGAACCACACCCGAAATTACACCACATTGACGGACGCTATCGATCCTGATGATCTCGAGCTTTTCGGATGCGGGGTATCTCATTCGTCGTCGCCCCCATCCGCGATCATGCTTTATGGAATGGCTCGCCCCTCTCCCTCGGCGCATGAATGCGTCGTCGATGAGGATGGCACGGAGGTGAGCCGATGAATGAGATTAAGGTTCTTGGTATCGATCTTGGAAAGGACGTTTGCAGCGTCGTCGGTCTGGATGAAGCCGGAAAAGTGGTGTTGCGACGCCGTATGCGTCGGGACAGCGTGCTGAAGCTGGCGGCGGGAATGCCGGCCAGCGTGATGGCAATGGAAGCCTGTTGTGGCGCCCATCATCTCGGCCGCCAGTTGCGTGAGCAGGGCCACGATGTACGGCTGATGTCTCCCGAATATGTTCGTCCTTACGTGAAGGCGCAAAAGAACGACGATCGGGATGCCGAGGCGATAGCGGAAGCGGCGACCCGCCCAACGATGCGCTTTGTCGATCTGAAGAGCGACGAGCAGCTCGACATGCAGAGCCTGCACCGGGCTCGAGATCGGCTGGTCGGCGAGCGCACGACTCTGATCAACCAGCTTCGGGCGATTTTGCTTGAGCGAGGAATCATGATTGCCAAGGGGCGACGCAAGCTTGAACTTCGACTGGAGCAGCTTCTTGCCGGAGAGATGACGATCGGCCGTCGCATCCGGGTTCTGATCGAGGACATGCGAGCCGAGTGGCGCGCCCTCGATGCTCGCATCGCTACCTTCGACGCAGAGTTCGTGGAACTCGCTCGCACGGATGCATCGATGAAGCTGCTATCAACGATCCCGGGGGTCGGCCCATTGAATGCGACCGCGTTCGTAGCGTCGGTCGGAAAGGCCGAGACGTTTGGCCGGGGCCGTGACCTTGCGGCCTGGCTTGGACTTGTGCCCCGACAAGTGACGACCGGAGGCAAACCCAAGCTTCTGGGGATCAGCAAACGCGGCAATGGCTATCTTCGCAGGATGCTGATCCATGGAGCACGAGCAGCGCTGCCATCGCTTGCCAAAGGGAAGACGCTGTTAGGCGAATGGCTGCGCGGCCTGCTGTTGCGAACGCATATGAACACGGCTGTCGTCGCACTGGCGGCGAAGATGGCCAGGATCATCTGGGCGGTGCTGAGAAGCGAGCGGCCCTTCGAGACGGTGGCACTGCCGTCGGCCGGATAATCAGAGATCGGCCGGAAGGGAAACCTTCAGGCCGGCGTTGTCTGTGAGTGGATGAAAAGATGGCCTGACAGTCGAACGGTGTGCCGAGATCCTGATCAAAAAAATGGCGTCAGACGCCGAGGTCTTTATGAGGATCGGTACGCGCGAAAGCTCCATCTTGGCCGGGGACGATCAATGCCCCGAGACCGGATACGTTGGCGCAGACTGAGAGCCGTCAAAAAATCGCTTGCAGGCGGGGCGAGCCATACGTTTTTTGAGCAATCGGTTCTCCAGCGTCAGATCGGCGACCGCCTCCTTCAGCGCGCGGGTCTCACGGCGCAGGTCCTGGACTTCACCGGTCGTCGCAGCTCGGGCCGTGTCGCCTGCCAGCCGCCGCTTGCCGGCTTCCAGGAATTCCTTCGACCAGGTGTAGTAGAGGCTCTGGGCGATCCCCTCTTTGCGGCACAGCTCGGCGATGCTGTCCTCGCCGCGAAGGCCGTCCAACACGATCCGGATCTTGTCTTCCGATGAAAAGTGCCGCCGCGTCGCACGACGGATATCTTTGACCACATGCTCGGCGGAGCGTTTGCCGCCAGTCGACTTCGTATT
>JBGTLX010000695.1:0-6259 GCA_041743855.1 Rhizobiaceae bacterium
CCATGCCCGGCCTGGCGGCGACCGTCGGCGACCAGATCGAAGCGCTGCGTCGGGCCGCGGGGGACAAGGCGGTCAATCTGATCCGCCGCGAACCGGACCCGGTGGTCGCCGGCATCGTCGCCGGTTGGCCCAAGAGTTTTCACGCTGCTCGCGCGGTCGCGCTTGGTTTCGAGGCGGAAACATCCGTCGACGAGATCATCCGCGTCCACATCGAGGATGAGCTCGGCGGCTCGCTGCCCGGCTGATCGTTTCGCCGGGTCTGGACCGATACGGAGGTCCGGTGCAAACTGGTCCTACCAGAAATTTTTGGCGGGCAATCAGGGAGAAACGCCATGAACGCAAATGCAGGCACGGCCGGCAACGCCGCCATTCCGTTCGACCATGCGCGCGTCGACCGCCTGATGGAGGAAGCCGGTCTGGACGTGCTGGTCGCCACCTCCAAGCACAATGTCCAATACCTGCTCGGCGGCTACAAATTCATCTTCTTCGCCGCCATGGACGCCATCGGCCACAGCCGCTATCTGCCCGTCGTCATCTACGAGAAAGGCCGCCCCGAACATGCCGCTTATGTCGGCAATCGCATGGAAGGCGGCGAGCACCAGAACAACCCGTTCTGGACGCCGGCGGTTCACACCGCCACCTGGGGTACGCTCGACGCCGCGCGGCTCACCGTCGAGCATCTGCAAAAAATCGGCAAAGCGGGCGCGCGCATCGGCATCGAACCGGCCTTTTTGCCGTCCGACGCTCATGATGCGCTGAAAACCGGTCTTTGCGACGCTCACTTAGTCGACGCCACCTTCATGCTGGAGCGCATGCGCGCGCTGAAGATCCCGCAGGAACTGGAGAAATTGCGCACCGCGTCGGAACTCATCACCGATTCGATGCTGGCGACCATCGCCGGCGCGTGCGCGGGAACGACCAAAATCGAGATCATCGAGGCGCTGCGGCGCGAGGAGACCAATCGCGGCCTGCATTTCGAATATTGCCTGCTGACGCTGGGTTCGAGCCACAACCGCGCCGCCTCGCCGCAGGCTTGGCAAAAGGGCGAGGTGCTGTCGATCGATTCCGGCGGCAACTACCACGGCTACATCGGCGACCTCTGCCGCATGGCGGTGCTCGGCGAACCCGACTCGGAATTGCAGGATCTGCTCGCCGAGATCGAGGCGGTGCAGCAGGCGGCATTCTCGAAGATTAGCGCCGGAACGCTCGGCGGCGACATGATCGCCCATGCCGAATCGGTCCTGAAGGCGTCGCCGTCGGCCGCCTTCACCGACTTTTTCGGCCATGGCATGGGGCTGATCACCCATGAAGCGCCGTTCCTGATGACCAACCATCCGGTGGCCTATGAGGGCGTCGACGCCGCCAAACCGCTCGAGGCGAATATGGTCCTGTCGGTCGAGACGACCATGCTCCACCCGACGCGCGGCTTCATCAAGCTCGAAGACACGCTGGCGGTGACTGAAACCGGCTACGAGATGTTCGGCGATCGGGGCAGAGGATGGAATTGGGGCGGGCGGTCTGAATTCACTCAACCATAATAGGTGAATACCGCCAGTCCCAAAGTCGGAATCACCAGCAATATGCCTTCCGGCTTTGTGGTGAAGTAGGAGCCAGGCTTTCGAGCCGCCTCATCGATCGCTTGGCTTTCTGACGAGCGAAGATCCATGCAGTGAAATCCCAAAGCCAGAATGCCGTCGCCTAGCCAGCCGGGTGGAACCGGCGTTTTCTGCCAATGCTCATAACTATAGTAGTAGGCCTTTTTACTGCCAACTGGATATGCCCGCCCCTGCCGGGCCGACTCCAAAAATGAAAGCCCCTGTGTTTCGACAGCCTCTGTGGTTTCTGAAGTAAGCCCAAAAACCACGCCGCCGCACCCCTCACGTCGTATAGGCAGAAAAAACTCCACAATGCTGGCATCACTGCCGGCCGTAAGAATGCCCGTGGTCTGAATCACCTCGGGAAGCGCGTCTTTATAAAATTGGGCTTCACTGAACGTCCACCAGCCCCAGATAGAGAGTGGGCCTGCGACGCAGACCAGCAAGGCTGCAAACATTGTTCCGACATATCCGCGCATGCGATGTCATTTAGTCGCAAGGGCTTAACAACGCATTCACCCGCATTGGCAGCTCTACTCCCCGCCCGCCTTCACCAGCCTGAAATCCGGTAATTCCCGCAGCGCCAGCTCCGGCCCGGCCGGCGAATAGACGACGAACAACTGCATTGGCCCGTCGCCGGTGTTTTGGGTCGAATGGAAGCGGCTCTCCGGCACATAGACGGTGCAGCCCGGCCCGACCGTCTGCACGATGGGATTGCCGTCCGGGTCCTCGACCATCTGCTCGCCATGGCCGGAGATGACGAAGATGATCTCTTCGGCGCCCGGATGGTTGTGGCGCGAATGGCCCTGCCCCGCGCCAAGGTCGACGACGCCGCCGGAAAAGCGCGTCGCGCCGTT
The DNA here is from genome assembly GCA_041743855.1 of Rhizobiaceae bacterium. Lineage (GTDB taxonomy): Bacteria > Pseudomonadota > Alphaproteobacteria > Rhizobiales > Rhizobiaceae > JBGTLX01. Next base: position 2,453 of record JBGTLX010000695.1, read on the forward strand.
GGTCTCGGACGCGATTGTCAGCGCCAGCCTACCCCAGTCGAACGCGAAGGTGTCGACATCCTTCGGGTAGAGGAAATTGCGCTCGCTGCTCATCGTCATGCTCCCTTTGTCCCGCCGATCGCCAGTTTCTTGAACGTCTCGGTCTGCTCGCGAATAGCTGCTTCGGCCGGCAGCCGCTCCATCGAGCTCGCCCCATAAAAACCGTGGATGCCGGCGGCGTGGTCGAGGATATATTTGGCGTCGTCGGGCATCGAGATGGGCCCGCCATGGCAGAGCACGATGATGTCCTTGCGCACCGAGCGGGCAGCGTCCGCAATGGCGTCGATCTCGCCGACGCAATCGTCGAGCGACTTGGCCGATGTCGCGCCGATCGAGCCGCCCGTGGTCACACCCATATGCGCCACGACGATGTCTGCCCCGGCCCCGGTCATGGCGCGCGCCTCGTCGGCGTTGAACACGTAAGGCGTGGTCAGGAGATCGAGCTTGTGCGCCTCGGAAATCATGTCGACTTCGTGCCCAAAACCCATGCCGGTTTCCTCAAAACTCTGGCGCATCGCGCCGTCGAACAGGCCGATCGTCGGAAAATTCTGCACGCCGGAAAATCCCATCGTCTTCAACTCGGTCAGGAACAGCGGCATCAGAATGAATGGATCGGTGCCGTTGACGCCGGCCAGCACCGGCGTGTGCTTGACCACCGGAAGCACTTCGAGCGCCATTTCCCTGACGATCTGGTTGGCGTTGCCATAGGCGAGCAGCCCGGCCGCCGAGCCACGGCCCGCCATGCGGTAGCGCCCGGAATTGTAGATGATGATGAGATCTATGCCGCCTGCTTCCTCGGCTTTCGCCGACAGGCCGGTGCCCGCGCCGCCGCCGACGATCGGGATTTTTTCCGCGATCATCTTGCGGAATTTGTCGAGGATTTTCTGGCGCAGTATGGCGGGCACTTTTTCTTCCTTCAGATACTCAATACAAGCTACCCCCCCTCTCCGCCTCGCTTCGCTCGGCACCTCTCCCCCGTTCCGGGGGAGCGGGTGGGAGCCAGGCTGGACGCCCATCCTCTCCCCTTACGAAGCGGGGGAGAGGTGTCCGCGAAGCGGACGGAGAGAGGGTCTTTCGACCGTTCATCGATTGGCAATTTCATGAAACGCCGCCACGGCGGCCTCGGCAAATTTCGGGTCGTTGATATGCAGCGGCAGCCTTACGATTCGCCGCTGCGGCGTGTGGCGGACCTTCTTTTCCAACGCTTCGAACAGTGCTGCGTCGGCGGCGGGATCGAAGAATGCGCCGCCCTCGATGTCGAGCGCCGAAACGCCTTTTTCCGGGATGAGAAACCGTACCGGGCCGTCGCAGGCATTGAGTTTTGCGCCGATCCATTCGCCGACGACGCGGCATTCTTCCACCGTCGTGCGCATCAGGGTCACGTTGGAATTGTGGTTGTAGAAGAGGCGGCCGCGATAGCGCTGGGGAACCGTTTCCGGGGCCCAGAAATTGACCATGTCGAGCGCGCCGACAGAGCCCACATAGGGAATTTTCGTCGCCGCTACCGCGTCCAGCCTTTCGGGGCCGGCCGGCAGCACGCCGCCGAACAGAAGGTCGCAGATTTCGGTCGTGGTGATGTCGATGACGCCGGCAAGCAACCCGCTCGCCGCCAGCTTCTCCATGGTCCTGCCGCCCGTGCCGGTGGCGTGGAAGACGAGGCAGTCGTAGTCCGAGCGCAGGGCGTCTGCGATCGCGGTGACGCAGGGCGTGGTGACGCCGAACATGGTCAGGCCGAGCGCCGGGCGGCCGTCATTTGCCGAAGCGGGTTTTGCCGCCATGCCGACGATCGCCTGCGCGGCGTTGTGCAGGATGACGCGGCTGATCCGGTTGAGGCCGGCCATGTCGGTGATCGAGGGCATCATGACGATGTCGGACACGCCGACATAGGCGGACACATCGCCCGACGCCAGCGTCGAAACCATGATTTTTGGCAGGCCGAGCGGCAGGTCGCGCATGCCGGCGGTAACGATCGAGGTGCCGCCGCCGCCGCCGATGCCGATGATGGCCGAGATGTCCGTGCGGCTGGCGATGTAGGATTTGAATGCGTCAGCCATCGCCGCCACGGCGCGCCCGCGGTCGCCGGACGAGAGCGCCGCTGCCGTTTCGCCCGTCCCGAAGGACGCGACGTCCGCTGCCGGCACATCGACCGTCATGGCCGGCGCCGTCGTTCCGACGTCCACCATGACGGCAGTCGACCCGAGCGCCCGAACCGCGTCCGCCAGAAAGGCCAGTTCCTCGCCCTTGGTGTCGGCGGTGCCGACGACGTAGATGCGCTTCATCGGCCCTCCCTCGCCCTGCTCGCCTGCCCGGTCGCAATGCCGCTTGCATATTTTTGAGACAGGGATATCGTATTGACATGCTCGTCTCACGTCAACCGTATGCAAGCGCCGACGATTACGAACGCGGACCGAAAGCGCGGACGCGGCGGCTCATGCTGGAGACCGCGACCAGGCTGATGCAGGCAGGTGCGATTCCCTCGGTCAGCGACGTCGCCGAGGCGGCGGAGGTTTCGCGCGCCACCGCCTACCGCTATTTCCCGAGTCAGGCGGCGCTGGTGCATGCGGTGGTGGACGAAGGCCTCGGGCCCATCCTGACGTGGCGCTCGTCGTCCGGCGATGCCGCCGTTCGCGTGGCCGATTTGATCGATACCGCGTTGCCGCGCATCGAGGCTTTCGAGGCGACCTTCAAGGCGGCGCTCAAGCTTTCGCTGGACCAGTGGGCCAGCCGGCAGGCCGGCACCTTGGGCTCGGAGCAGCAATTCACGCGCGGCCATCGCATCGACCTGCTCAAGGATGCGATCGAACCGCTGCGCGCAAGCCTCGCGCCCGACCGGTTCGACAGGCTCGCCCAGGGCCTGTCGCTGGTTTTCGGGGTGGAAGTGCTGGTCGTTTTGAAGGATATTTGGGGCCTCGACGGCGAAAAAACGCGCGCCGTCGCGCAATGGGCGGCAGGCGCACTCGTTGCCGCCGCCCTCAGCGAGGCAAACGCAACGCGATAGGGCTGGAAACGATGGAAGAAGGACGCGCGGCGCTGCAACTGGTTCGACCAGATAGGAAGAGCCTTGTCTTTTCAACCGGCCTGCGTTTCGCCATACCGCCAGCCTAATATGCTTGATCGATGAACAAGAAAGGAAGCAATTCAAAGGATTTCTGTTCAAAATCAAGCGCGCGCGCACGGTCGGGTAACGGCAAGAAACAGCTTGACGGGCGTCGTCGATTGGTAATACCAGATTGAACGGAAGGGAGCAGTGGGGATAGTATCGACCCCACAAGCTTCGAGCTGGCCGAGGAGGGCCTGGCTCGCAAGGCGGAGACGACCAAGACTGCCAGCCGGTCAGCAAATACCGGCCCGCTTCAAGTTCGAAAACACGTCAAGGGAGGAAGTCAACATGCGCAAGACACTGACCGGCATGCTCGCCGGTATCGCATTCACGCTTGCCAGCGGAACGGCAGCGTTCTCGCAGGAACTCACCATCTTCTGGGCGGAATGGGATCCGGCCAATTATCTGCAGGAACTGGTCAACGAGTACGAAGCCGAAACCGGCGTCAAGGTCACGGTCGAGACCACGCCTTGGTCGGATTTCCAGACCAAGGCCTTTACCGAATTCAACGCCAAGGGCAGCGCCTACGACATGGTGGTCGGCGACTCCCAGTGGATCGGCGCCGCCTCCGAGGCTGGCCACTATGTCGACCTCACCGACTTCTTCAACAAGCACAATCTGAAGGAAGTCATGGCCCCGGCGACGGTGAAATACTACGCCGAATACCC
>JBGTLX010000696.1:0-5005 GCA_041743855.1 Rhizobiaceae bacterium
CAGCCATTTTTCAAACCTCGAACTTGGCAAACCCACTAGCCAAGCCGGACTTTGCAGCCACAATCGTCAAATTACGGTTAATGCAACCCTTATAATCGTGATTAATTTAAGGTTTATGCAAAGTGCAGGAGCAGTTCCGCACGAAGGAATATCGGTCACTGCGCGGCGAGCCGCTCGAGCGCCCAGATCATCATCGGAGAATTCGGAAAGGTCAGGAGGCCGCCGACGCCGAGCGCGATTCCATAAGGTATGCCGCCCTTGTCGTCCGCGAAATTGCGCAGGAACGGATTGTGTCCCGTGTAAGTGGCGAGCACAGAACCGCGATACATAACGATGGCCATGGTCAGGACGCCGCCCAGGAAAGCGGTGTAAACCAGATATTCCACGAGGTGGATGTTGAAACCCATCCAGACAGCGCTGGCGGTCAGCAGCTTGGCGTCGCCGCCGCCCATCCCGCCTGCCGCAAACATGGCGAAGGTCACGGCGAGCACCACCCCGCCGGCGGCGAAATGCCAGCCGAAGGAGGCCCAGTCCATCCCGGTCAAGGGCGCGACAATGGCAAAGACCGCGATCAGAAGGATGGAAACGCGATTGGCGATGGTCATCGACAGCATGTCGGACACCGCGGCAAAAACCATGCAGAACGGAAAAACGACGAAGATCAACGCTTCAAGCATGGCTGGTTTCCATGGCCGGCTTCAGATGCCAATGAGTCGCTCCGGCACGGAGCGTCTCTGGAGTTCCTAATCGAGTCAAAAAGGCCGCCCTTGTGAGAGCGGCCTTTTTGAATTTGCGCTAGGCTTTTGAAGCCCTCTATTAGTCAAGTGCGTTGGAGATGTCGTTGAAGCGATTGCTCAGGTTGTTGCCGACGGCGCCGGCGCCGACGAGAATGGCAAGCGCGATAAGAGCGGCGATCAGGCCATATTCGATGGCGGTCGCGCCGGATTCGTCTTTCATGAAACGTGCAAAGATATTGGACATGCGAGAGCTCCTATTCCAATTGTTACAGCACTTCCGTCAACTTCTGCTTCTGGTTGATCGGATGATTGCAACCTAGTGGGAAGCTCTTTCCATCGGCTTAATAAACAGCCTTACCGAAACCTTTCCGCCTTGCGCCACGGGACCTGGTTAATGCCGGGCTAAGGAAAATGTGGCATTCTTACCGGCTCCAAACCCGGAGCCGGCGCGATCAGGGGCCTATATAGTCAAAGCCATTTCCGGCAAAGTTGCCGGGCAGTCGCGTTCATGCTCGCCGGACAATCAGGATGTCGCTTAACCGTTGGTTCACCAATCTCGTTCATCTTCCATTGAACACTTGATTGCTGGAGACGCAGATGGCGACGCTGAAATCGATATCCGGTCTTGCCGCGCTCATGGCGGCGTCAATGCTCTCGCCGATTGCGAGCGCAGCCGGCATCGAGGTCACGATGAACCAGGCCAAGATCGTCAAGCTCTCGCGCGCCGCCGACACGATAGTGATCGGCAATCCGGCGATCGCCGATGCTTCGGTCCAGGACGCAAGCACAGTCGTTTTGACCGGCAAAGGGTTCGGCGTCACCAACCTCGTCATTCTCGATGCAACCGGCGATCTGATTATCGACGAGCAGGTGACGGTGATGCGCGACACGGCCTCGTCCGTCAGAATTTATCGGCGGGCCGAGGTGCAGACCCTCTCTTGCACGCCCTACTGCGAAAGCTCCTACAAGAGCGATGCTGAGAGAACCTCCGAAAGCGAACTGAGCTCTGGCCAGTAGCCGTCGCCTTCCTGCCTCCGCGCATTGGTTACTAAGGGATAAATTTTAGCGCCGCAATTCTACCGACGATCCAAACCGGCCTTCAATGGGTTTGCATTACGGTCCTGCCAGATACCGCATCAGGATCGGCAACCCATGAGCACGCAAACCACGTCGGAAAGCCCAGTGAGCCACGGCCGGCAGCGTCTCCTGTCGCGCTTCAGGTGGGACCGCAGCGGCAGCACCGCCATCGAGTTCACGGCGCTCGCCATTCCATTCTCGCTGCTGGTGTTCGCGATTCTGGAAAGCTGCATTTCCTTCGCCGGACAGCAAGTCATGTCCAACATCACCGACGATATCGCCAGGCAGTTGCGGACCGGACAAATCCGGCCCGCCGAACTCGACGATGCGAAGCTGAAAGAGATGATATGCGATCAGCTCGAGGTGATCGTCGCCGACGATTGTCCCGGCCTGCTGGTTGACCTGCGCGAGTTTCCGACTTTTGCCGATGCTGCGGCAGTTCGCATCAATCTGACCGCGGACAAGGATATCAACACGACCGGTTTCGCGGTGACGCCCGGCCCCTCGATGTCCAAGAACATGCTGCGGGTTTTCTACAAATGGCCGGTCATGACCGACTTCATGCGAAAAACCATGTCCAATCTCAAGGACGGCAAGACGCTGCATTTCGCGACGGTGACCTGGCAGAACGAACCGTTCGACGACTGACGAACATAAAACCCCGCGAAATCGAGGCGGGCGAAGGAAGGACGAGACGATGGTTGGGCGTGCGGGGGCGCATTTGAAGGTTTCGATAGCAAGAATCGCGGAATTCGCGTCGGATCGGCGTGCGGTAGCCGCGCTCGAATTCGCGCTGATCGCGCCGCTTCTTCTGTCGATGTATTTCGTCACCATGGAAGTGGCGCAAGGCATCGAGGCCAACAAGAAGGTCGGCCGGGTCGGCAGCATGGTCGCCGATCTGGTGACCCAGCAGCAGGAGACCAGCAAAGCCGAGCTCAACGCGATCCTGGCGATCGGCGAAGCGACCCTGCAGCCTTACAATCGCAGCGAGCCAACCATCATCATCACCGCTATCGAGATCACCGACGAGGTGACGCCGAAGGTGAAGGTTGCGTGGTCGCGCAAACTGGAGAACGGTGCGTTCGGCATCGGTCCGGCCAAAGAGTCCGTCACCACCGTTCCCACTGCCCTCAAAATCAAGGGGAGCTTTCTCGTTCGCGTCGAAAGCAAGCTTGAATACGAGCCGGTCATTACCTGGACCGCGGACAACAAGACCTCGCTTGGGCTGTCTGCGGCGTTCGACGGCATCTCCATGGACGAGACCTACCATCTGCGGCCCCGCATGAGCCAGTCCGTAACCTGCGACGATTGCTGACGCTTGATGTGGCGACAAGGCTTTCGGAAGCCTCGCGGACCCTGAATTGCCATTTCCGGCCGTAGTCCGTATGTCTGGCGTCTCGTTGCCAAAGAGCCAGCTTTCCAAATGCGCCGCGCCTTCCTTTTCATCCTGGATTCATTCGGCATCGGCGGATCATCCGACGCCGCGCGCTTCGGTGACGCCGGATCCAACACGTTCGGCCATATCGCCATGGCCTGCGCCGCGGGAGATGGCGACCGCGAGGGGCTGCGGCGCGGACCGCTCGCCCTGCCCAACATGCTTTCGCTCGGGCTCGGCCAGGCAGCGGAGACCGCAGCCGGCTTCCGCTTCGATGCTCCGGACACGGATTTGCTGCCGGCGTCGTTTTACGGAGCGGCGCAGGAAATCTCCAGCGGCAAGGATACGCCGTCGGGCCATTGGGAAATAGCCGGGGTACCGGCGCTGTTCGAATGGGGCTACTTTTCCAATTCCGTTCCGGCCTTCCCCCCCGAATTGACCGAAGCCATCATCCGCGTCGGAAATTTGCCTGGCATTTTGGGCGACCGCCACGCATCGGGCACCGAAATCATCGAGCGATACGGCGAAGAGCATATCAGGACGGGCAAGCCGATCTGCTACACATCTGCCGACTCGGTCATCCAGATCGCCGCGCACGAGATGCATTTCGGCTTGGAGAGGCTGTACGAACTTTGCGAGGCGGTGCGCAAACTGGTCGATCCGCTGAACATCGGCCGGGTGATCGCCCGCCCCTTCCTGGGCGAAAGCCCCGACGACTTCGAGCGGACAGCCAACCGGCGCGACTTCGCGGTGCCGCCTCCCGAACCGACACTGCTCGACCGGATCACGGCTGATGGCGGCAAGGTTTTCGGCATCGGCAAGATCGGCGACATCTTTGCCCATCGTGGCGTTTCCGAGATCCGCAAGGCGGCGGGCAACATGGCTCTGTTCGACGCCGCTCTGGAGGCGATGCGGGAAGCGCGCGACGGCGACCTGGTGTTCGCCAATTTCGTCGATTTCGATACGCTTTTCGGCCATCGCCGCGACATTGCCGGCTATGCCGCTGCTCTCGAGGCATTCGACCGGCGTCTGCCTGAAGCTCTGGCGCTTCTCCAGCCGGGCGATCTGCTGCTTTTGACCGCCGATCACGGCTGCGATCCGTCCTGGAGCGGCAACGACCATACAAGAGAGCGCGTTCCCGTACTGGGCATCGTACCGGGCCTTTCAGGAGGCGACGTCGGACTGCGCGCTACTTTTGGAGACACCGGCGAAACGATCGCGCAACATTTGCGCATGGCGGCAGGACGGCACGGAACGTCTTTCTACCCGGTGATTGCCGGAAATGCCTGAACTTCCAGAGGTCGAGACCGTTCGCCGCGGGCTTCAGCCGGCGATGGAGGGCGCGCGCATCCTTTCTATCGAGACGCGCAGGCCCGATCTCCGCTTTCCCCTGCCGGAAAATCTGGCCAAAAGACTTTCCGGCCGGACGATTGTGGCGGTCGTCCGGCGGGCCAAATATTTGATCATCGAGACCGAAGGCGGACTGGCGCTGATCTGCCATCTCGGAATGTCGGGATCGTTCAGGATCGAGACCGATGCCGAGTCACGGACACCCGGCGTTTTCCACCATGATCGCTCCAGGAACGCCGCGCATGATCACGTCGTGTTCCATCTCGCGGCGTCCGACGGCGAGCGATGGCGGGTTGTCTTTAACGACCCCCGGCGGTTCGGCTTCATGCTCCTGGCCGAAGACGGCGCCGGCGCGCATCCGATGCTTGCCGGCCTAGGTATCGAGCCGATCGGCAACGCTCTGGACGGCAAGCTGCTCGGCGCGATGATGCGTGGCCGGAAAGCGCCGCTGAAGGCCGCGCTCCTC
>JBGTLX010000697.1:0-5550 GCA_041743855.1 Rhizobiaceae bacterium
CCGCCGTCGTTCAGGTCCGAGGCGCGCTGGCCCCCTTCGAGACGCTGCGGGCCGCGTTCGGTCTATGACTGCCGGAACCGATATTCGGTAACCTGCCTATAGGTCTCGCCCGGCCGAAGCACAGCTTGCGGAAAATAGGGACGGTTCGGCGAATCCGGCCAGATTTGCGGCTCCAGGCAAAATCCGGCATTGGCCTTGTAAGTCCGCCCGCCGAGGCCCGGAACGGCTCGGGCGACCTTGTGTCCAGCATAAAATTGCAGGCCAGGCTCGGTGGTCCAGACTTCCATCTCGACACCCGACGAAGCGCCTTGCGCCCAGGCAGCCTGCCGCAACGGGCCACGCTCCGACGCCTGGCAGAAATTGTGGTCGTAGGCCAATTGCCCGCCCTCCGATTCCATGCGGATCGGTCGCGCTGCCCGGAAATCATAAAGCGAGCCCTCGACGGGCTCCACGACGCCGGTTGGGATCAATTCCTCGTCGACAGGAAGATACGCCGAGGCCGCGATCATCAGCCGATGATCGAGAATGTCTCCGGCGCCGCCATCTTCGAGGTTGAAATAGGAATGGTGAGCGAGATTGCAGAGCGTTGGCTGGTCGCTTGTCGCCGTCAGTTCGACCAGCAGCGTGCCGGGCAATTTCAAGCGGTAGGTGCAGGTGACCTCGACAGCGCCTGGAAAGCCCATGGATCCGTCGGGATCGCGCAGCGCAAGCGCCACGAAATCCGCGCCGCTGGATGAGACTTCCCAGACGCGCGCGCCAAATCCGCCCTTGCCGCCATGCAGCGTGTGCTTGCCAAGGAAATTTTGGTCGGTCTGGTAGCGGTTGCCGTCGATCGAAAACCGTCCGTCGCGGATGCGATTCGCGTAGCGTCCAGCGATCGCCCCGAAATAAGGTGAATGAACCGAATAGTCCTCGAAGCGATCAAAGCCCAGAACCAGCGGCGCATCGTGTCCCGCCAACCGCAAATCCTGCACCGCCGCGCCGTGGGTTATGATGTGCGCGGTCAGCCCGCCGCCGCTGATGGCGATACGCTGAACCGATTGCCCTTCGCGGGTCAAGCCAAAGGTTTCACCGACGCTCATGCCGCATGTCCAGAAGGAAAGTTGCAGGCCGGACTGTCACCGGCCGGCCCACAGGCAAGACATCAGAGGCCTAGGCCGCCAAGACAGATGTATTTCGAGTCCAGATAATCATCGATGCCCTGATGGCCGCCTTCCTTGCCGAGGCCGGACTCCTTGACGCCGCCGAAGGGCGCTTCCGGCGTGGTAATCAGACCTTCGTTGACGCCGACCATGCCATATCTCAGGCCTTCCATGACCCGGAAAGCCCGGCCGAGATTGCCGGTATAGAAATAGCAGGCAAGGCCGAACTCGGTGTCGTTGGCAAGCGAGACTGCTTCTTCTTCGGTCTCGAATTTGAACACCGGCGCGACCGGGCCGAAAATCTCTTCCTTCATGAAGCGCATTTCGGGCTTGGCGTCGGCAATGATCGTCGGCTCGAAAAACGAACCGCCGAGCGCATGCCGCTTGCCGCCAGCGACAATCCGGCCGCCCTTGGCGGTGGCGTCGCCGATCAGTTCCTCGACTTTTTCGACGGCCCTTTCATCGATCAGCGGCCCCTGCGTGACGCCCTCGTCCAGGCCGGAGCCGACCTTAAGCTTGCCGGAAGCGGCAACCAGCTTCTCGATGAACTGATCATAAACGCCGCTCTGGACGAAAAACCGGTTGGTGCAGACGCAGGTCTGGCCCGAATTGCGGTATTTGGCGAGAATCGCGCCTTCGACCGCGCGATCCACATCGGCGTCGTCGAACACGATGAAAGGCGCGTTGCCGCCAAGTTCCATCGACACTTTCTTGACGGTCGACGCCGATTTCTGGATCAGGATCTTGCCGACTTCGGTCGAGCCGGTGAAGGTCAGCTTCCTGACTAGCGGATTGGCGCAGATTTCATCGCCGATTTCGCCGGCCGACCCGGTCACGATATTGACGACGCCCTTTGGGAAACCGACTTCCTCACACAGCGCGCCCCAGGCGAGCCCCGAATAAGGCGTCTGCGAGGCCGGCTTGACTACGGCCGTGCACCCCGCGGCCAACGCCGGGCCAAGTTTACGCGCCAGCATCGAAGATGGGAAATTCCACGGCGTGATAGCCGCGATAACCCCGACCGGCTCCTTGGTCACCATGATGCGCCGGTCCGCCCAGGGCGATGGCACGACGTCGCCGTAAGTGCGACGCCCCTCTTCGGCGAACCAGAGGACGTAGGCCGCCGACATGCCGACCTCGCCGCGCGACTCGAACAGCGCCTTGCCCTGTTCCATCGTGAGCAGTTCGGCGAGCGCATCCTGATTGTCCATGATGGCGTCGTGCAGCTTGCGCAACAGCTTGGAGCGCTCGAGCGCTGATGTCTTGCGCCACGACAGGAACGCGGCCTGCGCGGCTTCGATCGCGCGGCGGGTCTCGGCCTTACCTGATTTGGGCACGACACCGATCCTCAAGCCGTTGGCCGGGTTGGTTACGTCGATGGTGGCGCCGCTGTCTGCCTGCACCCATTCGCCGCCGATCAGGTTCGCCTGGCGCATGAAATGACTGGTTTTCTGGAGCATGGTTTCGTCTCCTGCACAGCGCTTCGATGAGTGCTGGTCCTGGGATATCTTCGATGAACGCGGCACTTGCGTGAAGCCGCACCGCATGAGCCGACCCGGATTCAAATGCCTGAGCCGAAGCCAAGCTCTTTACCCACCCTCGCGCCGGCAATCAATCCCGATCGCGGCTATATGCCGGCCTTGAACGGGTCAGCCGAACACGGCCCGCACCACCATCAGCCAGAAAGCCGTCGAGACGACCGCGCAGGCGGTCGATATGGTCATCTGGTTCGAGGCGAGCGCCTGGCCTGTGCCGAACTGCGTGGCGATGAGATAGGAATTGACCCCGGCCGGGAACGCTGCGGCAACGACGGCCACCTTTGCCGTCAGAGGCGGCAGGTCGAAAAGGATGGCCATGCCGAGCGCAACCGCCGGCATCAACATCAGCTTCAAAACGGAAAGGGCCAGAGCCGGCCTGACATTGCCGGAAATCCCGAATTTCCGCAGGCCCAGTCCCATTGCGAACAAGGCGACAGGTCCGGCGATTTCGGCAAGCGCATCGACCAGACGGGAAGCTAGCGTGGGCAGTTCGAGGCCGGTGGCGCGCCAGGCCAGCCCGAGTAGGATGCCTATGATGAGCGGGTTTCTTGCGATAGCCACCACAAAATCCCGAAGAACCTCCATAAGGCCGACCGGCGCGCCGTCTCCCCGTCCGAAAATCCCGAACAGAATGATCGACGCCATGATCACGGCCGGCAGGTGCACGGTGATGATGAGCGACAGTATCTCGAAGCCATCCTGGCCGAACACGCCCAGCATGAACGGTACGCCAAGCAGGACAAGATTGGAAAACGCCGCGCCCACGCCTCCCACAACCCCAGCCTGCGAATCACGGCCGAAGACACGCGTGGTGACCAGATGCCCGACGGTCCACGTGACGGCGACCGCCGAAAAATATGTCGCCCACAGCGCCCAAGGCGAGAGGCCGTTAAAATCCGCGTCCACCATGGTGCGAAACAGGAGCAGCGGCAACGCCACGCCAACCGCAAACTCGGACAGCGCCTCGCCTGTTTCGGGCTTCAGGTAGCCGGTAACGCCGGAAAGATAGCCAAGCCCGACAAGTCCGAAGACGAAAAGAACGGTTTCGGCGAGCGGCGACATTGCCGGCGTGATAGGCGAGCCGCGGGCAACACGCAACCGGGCCGACCTCTCGGGTCCCCGACTTTGTCTTTAATCCGGCATTTGCAAGCCTATATCGAAAGGGACTAAGAGGATACTGAATGCTTCGCTATGCCCTTGCCGTCCTTGCATCTCTCACGGTTCTCCCGGCGTACGCCACCGAGGCGGGCTGGGCGCTGCTGCGCGACGGCGGGCACGTCGTATTGCTGCGCCATGCAATGGCCCAGGCAGCGAGCGACCCCGCAAATCTCGACATCGAGGACTGCTCTACCCAGAGCAACCTGACTGATCGCGGAAGGCAGCAGGCGCGCAAGATCGGCGCGCTTTTTGCAGCGCGCGCCGCTTCGACGGAGAAAGTCCTGTCGAGCCGCTACTGCCGTACCGAGGAAACGGCGCGGCTGGCTTTCGGCGATGCTTCGGTCGAGCCTTTTGAGCCGCTCGATCCTGTCGCGGCGGACGGAGCAGTGCGCAACGAGCAACTCCAGTCGATCCTTGCCGCGATACGGGCGTTTTCCGGCTCGGGCAACCTTGTCCTGGTCACCCACTTGGAGACGATAAACGCCCTGACCGGGGCAGGCGCCCGTGAGGGCGAGGCGGTCATCGTGCGCCCGGAAAGCGAAAGGCTTCACGTGCTGGCCCGTATCATCAACTGATCGCAAGCGGGTCCGTGGCGGTCTGCTGCCCTTTTCATGCCGGGAAAAACCGACTAGAGACCGGTCAAACATCGCGGCCATCACCGCTTCCCACTTGAGGAACAAAACGTGCCAACAACATTCGACAAAGTCGCCGGGATCATTGCCTCCACAAGCGAGATCGACATCGCCAGGATCACGCCTGAAAGCCACACGATCGACGACCTCGGCATTGACAGCCTCGACTTCCTCGACATCGTCTTTGCGATAGACAAGGAATTCGGCATCAAGGTGCCGCTGGAGAAGTGGACGCAGGAGGTCAATGACGGCAAGGCCTCGACCGACGACTATTTCCTGATGAAAAACCTCTGCGCCAAGGTCGACGCGCTGGTTGCCGCCAAAGCTGCCTGACACAATTCGCTGCATGAGCACATGAACCCGCGCGACGTCGTCATCACCGGCATCGGCCTCGTCTCCTCGCTCGGCGAAGGCGCGGACGCTCACTGGGAGAAACTGACCGCCGCGCGTCCCGAGCCCGTGATCGACAGCACGCGCTACGCGCCCTACACGGTCCACCCTTTGCCGGAAATCGACTGGGGGCTTCAGATCGCCAAGCGTGGCGATCAGCGCCAGATGGAAACATGGCAGAGGCTCGGCACCTACGCGGCCGGACTTGCGCTGGACGATTCGGGCATCAAGGCCGACGAGGCGCTGTGCGCCACCATGGACATGGTGATCGCGGCAGGCGGCGGCGAACGGGACGAAGCGGTCGACGCGGCGATCCTGGCCGCGTCCGAAACCCGCAGCGATATCGACATCCTGCTCAACGAAAAGCTGACGACGGAACTGCGCCCTACCCTCTTCCTCGCGCAACTGTCGAACCTGCTCGCCGGCAACATCTCGATCGTGCACAAGGTGACAGGCTCGTCGCGCACTTTCATGGGCGAGGAAGGCGCAGGCGTCTCGGCCGTCGAAACCGCCGCCGCCCGCATTCGCTCCGGGCAATCGACGCACATTCTGGTTGGCGCCGCCTTTCAGACGGAGCATCCCGACATGCTGCTGTCTTACGAGCTTGGCCAGTTCCTGCATCGCGGCGACTGGCGCCCCGTCTGGCAGCGGCGCGACAGCGACGGCGGCGGCGTCGTCACCGGCTCGGGC
>JBGTLX010000698.1:0-1840 GCA_041743855.1 Rhizobiaceae bacterium
CAGCTCATCGCGCGGGATCTGCCCAAGGCGCTGGATCGCGTTGAAGACCAGCCGGTCACACGGCGCGAAACCGAATATTATCTGGAAAAGATCGTTGGCGTTAAGTCGATCGAGGAGTTCGTCAAGAACGATCAACTGTTCCGCTACGCCATGAAGGCGCACGGTCTCAAGGACATGGCCTACGCCAAGGCATTCATGGTCAAGGCCATGAAGGAAGGCATCGACGATCCCGAAAGCTTCGCCAACAAGCTGACCGACAAGCGCTACCAGGAATTTGTTGAAACTTTCAACTTTGCGCGGCACGGCGAGACGGCGACGGTTTTTACGCGGGCGCAGCAGGGAACGGTCGACAAATATCTGCGCCAGACGCTCGAGGAGGATGCCGGCAAGCAGAACGAAGGCGTCCGGCTGGCGCTCTATTTCGAGCGAAAAGGCCCGGAACTCACCAATTTCTACGAGGTGCTGGCCGATCCAGCTCTGGCCAAGGTGGTTCGCACGTCGCTCGGCCTGCCGGCGTCTTTCGCGTCGGCCGACATCGACAAACAGGTGCAGCTGTTCGAAAGCCGGCTGGACATCGCGGATTTTTCCGACCCCGAGGCGCTTGGCGAATTCCTCACCCGCTTCACGAGCCTGTGGGAAGTCGACAATCCGACATCGACGGCGCAGACGTCGATCAGCGTGCTGTTCAGCCAGCCGGTCGAATTCGGCGTCTCTACGAACCTCCTGTTCGCCATTCAGTCGATGCGGAGATAGGTCATGCAGGACGGTCTCTACGTCGCATTGTCGTCCCAGATCGCGCTCGAAAAGCGGCTGAACACCATCGCCGACAATGTCGCCAACTCCTCCACCATCGGCTTTCGCGCCACCGGGGTGAAGTTCGAGGACGTGGTTTCCGGGTTGGGTGAGAAGTCGCTCTCTTTCGCCTCGGCCGGCGACACCTATATTTCCGACGTCAACGGTCCGATGAGCGAAACCGGCAATCCCTTCGACTTCGCCATCCAGGGCGATGCCTGGTTCGCCATCGAAACGCCGGTGGGAACCGTGATGACGCGTGACGGCCGCTTTTCGATGAATGACGCCGGCGAACTGGTGTCGATCGAGGGATACGCCGTGCTGGATGCCGGTGGCGCGCCTTTGCAGCTCGACCCGCGCAACGGAGCCCCACAGGCAGGCGCGGACGGGTCGCTTCGCCAGAACGGCAATCTGATCGGCGCGCTCGGGCTCTACGATTTCGAGCCGGGCGTGAATTTCGTCCGCTACGGCAATTCCGGCATCGTGCCTTCAGGCGAACCCGAACCGGTCGTGGACCGCATCGATGTTGGCGTGGCGCAAGGATTTCTCGAGGAATCCAACGTCAATCCGATCCTCGAAATGACCCGCCTCATCATGGTGCAGCGGGCCTTCGAAAACACCGCCGCTTTGATCCGCGACAGCGAATCCACCATGGGCGACGCCATCAAGACGCTTGGCGGCGGATAGTCTTTTCCCGATGACCGTCCATTTGCCGACCCGGAAAATACAGGACAGCGCGAACGCGGGCGAAAAAGACCCGCTGGACCGGCTGGAACGCTCGTGGCGGCGCTTTTCCGGCGACAGCACGCTGGTGCGTCGCGGCGGGCGCATCACCGAGGTTTCGCCGACGCATTACCGGGTGCGCGACCTGTCGCAAGGCGCGCGCCTCGGCGAGATCGTCGAGCACCGCAGCCGCGCCGGAGTAAAACGCGGCGAAATCGTCCAGATCGCGCCCGAAGAAGTGCTGGTCGCGCCCTATGAGCGGGCGACCGATGCCGGCGTCGGCGACGCGGTCTTCAATCGCGGCCGCTTTTTCGTGACGCCGCAC
>JBGTLX010000699.1:0-1562 GCA_041743855.1 Rhizobiaceae bacterium
TGCGCCGCACGCCGGCCGCGACCGCGCCTTCCGACACCAGCCGCACGATGCCGATGTCGCCGGTGGCCGACACATGCGTGCCGCCGCACAGCTCTACGGAATAGGGTTTTGCCGGGTCATCCAGGCCGTTTCCCATCGACACGACCCGGACCTCGTCGCCGTATTTTTCGCCGAACAGCGCCATCGCGCCTTCGGCGATCGCGTCATCGACGCTCATCAGCCGTGTCGACACCGGGCTGTTCTGGACGACGACCGCGTTGGCCATAGCCTCGACCCGCTCCACCTCCTCGGCCGAAATCGGCTTGGGGTGGGAGAAGTCGAAGCGCAGCCGCCCGGGCGCGACGAGCGAGCCCTTCTGCGCGACATGCGTTCCGAGCACCTCGCGCAGCGCTTCGTGGACGAGGTGGGTCGCCGAATGGTTGGAGCGCAGTCGGGTGCGGCGCGCGTGATCGACCTTGAGCTCGACCGCGGCGCCCGTGATGATCGTTCCGGAGGTCACCCGGCCGAAATGGACGAACAGGCCGTTCCCGCGCTTCTGCGTATCGGTGACCCCTACGGCAAAACCCTCGCCCGTGATTGTGCCGGCATCGCCCATCTGGCCGCCGGATTCGCCGTAGAACGGCGTCTGGTTGACCACGATGCCGACCGTCTCGCCGGCGGCGGCAGCCTCCACAACCGCGCCGTCCCGGACCAGCGCCAGCACGATGCCCTCGGCAGCTTCAGTGTCGTAGCCTAGAAATTCGGTCGCGCCGACGGTTTCGCGCACCGCGAACCACACGGTCTCGGTCGCCGCCTCGCCGGAGCCGGCCCAGTTTGCGCGCGCATCGGCCTTCTGGCGCGCCATCGCGGCATTAAAACCATCGAGATCGACGGAAATGTTGCGCTGGCGCAGCGCATCCTGCGTCAGGTCGAGCGGAAAGCCGTAGGTGTCGTAGAGCTTGAAGGCGGTCGACCCGTCGAGCCGGTCGCCGCTGGCGAGTTGCTCCGTTGCTTCCGAAAGCAGACCCAAACCCCGCGCCAGCGTCTTGCGGAAGCGCGTTTCCTCGAGCTTCAACGTCTCGGTGATCAACGCCTGCCCCCGCACCAGTTCCGGATAGGCCTGGCCCATTTCGCGCACGAGCGCCGGCGCCAGCCGCCACATCAGCGGATCGGCCGCGCCCAAAAGCTGGGCGTGGCGCATGGCGCGCCGCATGATCCGGCGCAGCACATAGCCGCGCCCCTCGTTGGAAGGCAGCACGCCGTCGGCAATGAGAAAACTCGAGGCGCGCAGATGATCCGCGATGACCCGGTGGCTCGCACGGTTCGGCCCTTGGGACGGCACCCCGGTCGCCTCCTCGGAGGCGCGGATCAGCGCCTTGAAGAGATCGATGTCGTAATTGTCGTGTTCGCCCTGCAGCACGGCGGCGACGCGCTCCAGACCCATGCCCGTGTCGATCGATGGGCGAGGCAGCGCGACGCGCTCTTCCTTCGTCACCTGCTCGAACTGCATGAAGACCAGGTTCCATATCTCGATGAAGCGGTCGCCATCCTCGTCCGGGCTGCCCGGAGGCCCGCCGGGGATG
>JBGTLX010000700.1:0-2013 GCA_041743855.1 Rhizobiaceae bacterium
CAAACTCGCGCCCGCCCCTCAGAGCAGCGGCAGGCGCGGCGTTCCCGGCGTCGCCTCCATCATTGCTGTCGCGTCCGGCAAGGGCGGCGTCGGCAAATCTACCACGGCGGTGAATATAGCGCTCGGCCTTGCGGCGAACGGCCTGAAAGTCGGCGTGCTCGACGCCGACATCTACGGCCCTTCGATGCCGCGCCTGCTCGACATCCACGGCAGGCCGCAGACGGTCGATGGGAAAATCCTGAAGCCGATGGAGAAATTCGGCCTCAAGGTCATGTCGATGGGTTTTCTGGTCGACGAGGAGACGCCGATGATCTGGCGCGGGCCGATGGTCATGTCGGCGCTGACGCAGATGCTGCGGGAGGTCGAATGGGGCGAACTCGACGTGCTCGTGGTCGACATGCCGCCCGGCACCGGCGACGCGCAGCTCACCATGGCGCAACAGGCGCCGCTGGCCGGCGCGGTCATCGTCTCGACGCCGCAGGATCTGGCGCTGATCGACGCCCGCAAGGGTTTGAACATGTTCAGGAAGGTCGACGTGCCGCTGTTGGGCATCGTCGAAAATATGAGCTACTTCATCGCGCCGGACACCGGCAAGCGCTACGACATTTTTGGCCATGGCGGCGCGCGCCGCGAGGCCGAACGGCTTGGCGTGTTCTTTCTCGGCGAGGTGCCGCTGCAGATGGAGATCCGCGAGACGTCGGATACGGGAAAGCCGGTAGTGGTGTCCAATCCAGATGGTCCAGAGGCGAAAATCTACCGCGCCATCGCCACGAAAGTCTGGGACCGCGTCAACGAGGAACGCGGAGCGGCGGAAGCCTCCGTTCCGAGCATCGTCTTCGAATAACGTCCTATCCCCCGCTCACCGTCTCGTTGAACGACGAGAAAAACTGCCCGGCCAGCTTCTTCGAGGTGGACTCGATCAGCCGGCTGCCGAGTTGCGCCATCTTGCCGCCGACATCGGCCTTGGCGGCATAGGTGAGGACGGTCGCGTCCGGCCCATCCTCGGAAAGTTTTACGTCGGCGCCACCCTTGGCGAAGCCTGCAATGCCGCCCTTGCCCTCGCCGGCGATCGTATAGGAGTAGGGCGGGTTAAGGTTCAGAAGCATGACCTCGCCGGCAAAGGTCGCCTTGATCGGCCCGACCTTCAGCACCACGGTGGCTGCAAGCTCCGTATCCGACTTCTTATCCAGGCTCTGGCAGCCCGGAATGCAGGCTTTCAGGATTTCGGGATCGTTGAGCGCCTCCCAGACCTTTTGCACCGGCGCGGAAATCCGCTCCTCGCCCTGGATCACCAAAGCCATGAAATCCTCCCCAAAAAGACAGGCCCAAGGCGTAGCGCAGCCGTCCTCTCGTGTCTATCGCAGCAAAGTGGGGAGGCTCCGCACCGTTCCTCTTGCCTGCTCTCGCCAGTTGCCATATCGATTTGTCATACAAATACGGAGACCATAATGGACGGCGCTTCCACGGGTAAAAAGAAATTCCGCTCGCAGGAATGGTTCAACAATCCAGACAATCCCGGGATGACGGCGCTCTACCTCGAGCGCTATCTGAATTATGGCCTGACGCGCGACGAACTGCAGTCGGGCAAGCCGCTGATCGGCATCGCCCAGACTGGCTCGGACCTGTCGCCCTGCAATCGCCATCACATAGAGCTTGCCAAGCGGGTTCGCGAAGGCATCGCTTCGGCAGGCGGCATTCCCTTTGAATTTCCCTGTCATCCGATCCAGGAAACCGGCAAGCGTCCGACGGCTGCGCTCGACCGCAACCTTGCCTATCTCTCGCTGGTCGAAGTTTTGTACGGCTATCCGCTCGACGGCGTCGTGCTGACCATCGGTTGCGACAAGACCACGCCCGCTTTGCTGATGGCGGCGGCCACCGTCAACATACCGGCCATCGCGCTGTCGGTCGGCCCGATGCTGAACGGCTGGCACAAGGGCAAGCGCACCGGCTCCGGCACGATCGTGTGGGAATCGCGGCAACGGCTTTCGGCCGGCGAGATCGGCTATGACGAGT
>JBGTLX010000701.1:0-2214 GCA_041743855.1 Rhizobiaceae bacterium
AAACAGGTCGCGCCGGAACCCGACATCCGGGCGAAATGCGCGTCTGCCTTGCGCAGCGACGCGAGCGCCGCGGCGATGTCCGGCTGGATGGTGCGGGCAGGAGGTTCGAGATCGTTGCGGGTCATTTCGAGCCAGTTGCAGAGCGTGTGAAAATCGAGTTTTTCGGGTAGCGGCGGCAGCGCCCCGTTGTCGCGGTCGGTGAGCGCGCCGAAAATTTCGGCCGTGGAGACCGCACCGCCCGGATTGACGAGAACCAGCCCAAGCGCCGGAAAGTTGGCCACGGGCGAGAGGACATCGCCGATGCCACAAGCCACAAGCGGCTTGCCGGCGAGGCACATCGGCAGATCGGCGCCGAGCGTCAGACCGATCGACGCAAACTCGGCCTCGCCGACCTCCAGTCCCCAGACAGTGGCGAGGCCCCGCAGCGTCGCTGCGGCGTCGCTCGATCCGCCGCCGAGGCCCGACGCGACGGGCAGATTCTTTTCCAGCGCAAGTGTAACGGGCTGCTTTGTTTGATCGGGGAACGTCTTGCGCAGCGCCGCAAGCGCGCGCATCACGAGGTTGGATTCGTCGGCCGGCAGACCAGCGGCAAAAGCCCCGGTCACGGTGAAGCGGTCCTGCTCGGCGGGCGCCACCGTCACGCGATCGCCGAAGCGGGCGAAGACGGCCAGCGTGTCGATCAGGTGATAGTTGTCCGAGCGTCTGCCGGTCACATGAAGAGCGAGATTGATCTTCGCCGGCGCGTACATGATGACCGGGCCGACTAAGTTCACGGCCTAGTCCTTGGCCGGGTGATACTCGCCGGTCTTGGGGTCCTGGACCAGTGTGCCGATCGCCCCGGTGCGGGACTGCTTTTCGGCGCGCCGCACCTTGGCCGTGACGCGCTCGGCTTCCCTGACGAAGGAACGATAGCCGACATAGGCGGCGACGCCGACGAGGGCGAAGAAGATCAGTTGCGGCATTTTTTTGCTCCCTCCAGGGCGTCGGGTCTCATGATAGCCGCTCAGCCGGCGATTTTCAAAGGCCGAAATGCGCCCACAGCGCGCGTTCCTCGGCCGCATCGACAAGTCCGCTAGCCGCCGCGCCGGCGATCTCGGCTCCCGACTGGATGCCGAAAAAGCCGAGCCGGCGGCTCAAGAAACCTCGTGGCGCAGTGATCAGCTGCAATTTCGTCTTTGCGCCATATCGGTCGCGCAACACCTGTCGCATGTCGCCGAGCGCATCGACCAGACCGAGTTCCAGTCCTTTCTTTCCTGTCCAGAACTGCCCGGTGAAGAGGTCGGAATCGTCCCTCAACTTCGCGCCGCGACGTCCTTTGACGAGATCGATGAACGTGTCATGGACTTCCAACTGGAGCGCCTTCAGCCGCTCGATATCATCCTTGTTCTCGGGCTTGAACGGGTCGAGAACCGCCTTGTTCTTGCCGGCCGTGTAGATGCGCCGCTCGACGCCGATCTTCTTCATCAGTTCGGTGAAACCGAAAGAGGCCGAAACGACGCCGATCGAGCCGACGATCGATGAGGGGTCGGCGATGATTTCGTCGCCGGCGACCGCGATCATGTAGCCGCCCGAGGCCGCGACATCCTCGACGAAGACCAACACGGTCTTGTTCTTTTCAGCCGCGAGATCGCGGATGCGCTTGTGGATCAGTCGCGACTGAACCGGCGAGCCGCCCGGCGAGTTGACTGAAATGGCCACGACCGGCGCGTCGAAGGCGAACGCCTTTTCGATGAGGCCGGCGGTCGAGGCGATGGACAGGCTCGGGCGGAACTGGCCGCCGCCGGACATGATCGCGCCGTGCAGGCGGATGACCGGGATCGTCACCGCATCCGAACGCCAGGATTTGGGGACAAGACGGGTGAAAAGTCGTCTCACGTAATGAAAATCTCCGGGGTGATCGGTAATCAGGCATGTAGGTCGCCGCAGCGCGAGCGCAATCCCGCACCTAGATCGCCGTGCGTCCTTTCGGACGCACAAAGGACGATCTAGCACTTTGAATGAGCATCGGAACAATCCGAAAGCCGGATTCCACTTTTCGGTCCGATGCTTCAGTCGCCGAACAACGAACCCTGCCCATCGTTGATCGCCTCGGCGCGGGCCGTGAATCGCCCGTCAGTTTCGTGCAGGACCAGCGGCGGGCAGAGCGACAGCGCGCCGCGTGCACCCCGCCTGGCGCGCAGGATGATGCGGATGGCGGGCGCATCCGCCCGGGGG
>JBGTLX010000702.1:0-1630 GCA_041743855.1 Rhizobiaceae bacterium
CGCGCTGCTCGCCAACAAGGCTACCGTACGCTTCGACATTCTGGAGCCGGGCAAGCGGCCGGTGAATGCGGCCGCCGACCACACCGAGGTCAAGGCGGTCGTGTCTGTCGAATTGCGCCAGTCTGTCCGGGCGACAGCGACGCTGCTGTTCGACGCCGGCCATTCCTGGAACGAACGGATTCTTGCCGAGCAGTTCCGATATTGAAGAGTTTACGCGCCGGTTTATGGTTAGAAGGTAAGGTTAGCAATCTCACAACACCGTCATTAGCCCGGCTTTGTGTTGACAAAACGCGGAGTTGCGCCTATCGCAACGCACAATATCGCAAGCGCGAGGCGCTTGCCGCGACGCCACCGCCGCGCCCCCCGCACTCAGCCAAAGCAGCAGCAAACTTGTCCTCAGACGATACGACCGCTCCAGAAGCGTTGACCTTCGCAGACCTCGGCCTGTCGCCGAAGGTCCTTTCCGCAGTCACCGACGCCGGCTACACGGTGCCGACGCCCATCCAGTTGGGCGCCATCCCGCATGCCTTGCAGGGCAAGGATGTGCTCGGCATCGCCCAGACCGGCACCGGCAAGACGGCGGCGTTTGTGTTGCCGATGATCACGCGGCTCGAAAAGGGCCGCGCCCGGGCGCGCATGCCGCGCACGCTGATCCTCGAGCCGACGCGCGAACTCGCCGCGCAGGTCGAGGAAA
This sequence comes from Rhizobiaceae bacterium, assembly GCA_041743855.1. Lineage (GTDB taxonomy): Bacteria > Pseudomonadota > Alphaproteobacteria > Rhizobiales > Rhizobiaceae > JBGTLX01. The sequence continues at coordinate 695 of JBGTLX010000702.1, forward strand.
ATTTCATCCGCTACGGCAAGAACCACAAGCTCAACATCGCGCTGCTGATCGGCGGCGTTTCGTTCGACGAGCAGGAAAAGAAGCTTGAGCGCGGCGCCGACGTTTTGATCGCCACGCCCGGCCGCCTGCTCGACCACCGCGAGCGTGGCAAGCTGCTGCTCAACGGCGTCGAGATCCTCGTCATCGACGAGGCCGACCGCATGCTTGACATGGGCTTCATTCCCGACATCGAGCGCATTTGCGAGATGATCCCGTTCACCCGCCAGACGCTGTTCTTCTCGGCTACCATGCCGCCCGAAATCACCAAGCTGACGGAAAAATTTTTACACGCGCCGGTGCGCGTCGAGGTTTCGAAGGCCGCTTCTTCCAGCGTCAACATCACCCAGCGCCTGGTCAAGTCGGGGCCAAAGCCGTGGGACAAGCGCGAGACGTTGCGCAACCTCATCAACGCCGAGGCCGACAGCCTCACCAACGCGATCATCTTCTGCAACCGCAAGGTCGAAGTCGCCGAACTGTTCCGCAGCCTGGTCAAATACGAGTTCGACGCCGGCGCGCTGCATGGCGACATGGACCAGCGCGCGCGCATGGCGATGCTCGCCAATTTTCGCGACGGCAAGCTGAAACTGCTGGTCGCCTCCGATGTCGCGGCGCGCGGCCTTGACATTCCCGAGGTCAGCCACGTCTTCAACTATGATGTGCCGATCCACGCCGAGGACTATGTCCACCGCATCGGCCGCACCGGCCGCGCCGGACGCCTCGGCAAGGCTTTCACCATCGCCACCAGATCCGACGTGAAATATGTCGACGCTATCGAAAGGCTAACCGGCCTGAGGATCGAATGGCACGACGGCGACCTCTCGACGGTCGTTCAAAGCGAAGGCGAGGACGAAGCCCCCCGGCGCGGACGCGGCGCTCCGCGCCGGGCCGGACGCAAGG
>JBGTLX010000703.1:0-9559 GCA_041743855.1 Rhizobiaceae bacterium
ACTCGCGGAGCCGCTCGACCTCGGCGGATTAAAGATCCGGAACCGGGTCTTTCTGGCGCCCATGTCGGGCGTGACGGATCAAGCCTTCCGCGTCCGGGCCTACGCGCATGGTGCGGGGCTTGTGGTGTCAGAGATGGTCGCCAGCGGCGAACTGACCAAAGACAGGCCGGGCACCCACCGCCGGATCCGACACTCAGGTTTGCCCGTGCATATGGTGCAACTCGCCGGGCGCGAGGCGCCGTATATGGCGGAAGCCGCGCGCATAGCGGAAGGCGAGGGCGCCGACATCGTCGACATCAATATGGGCTGCCCTGCAAAGAAAGTGACGGGAGGCTATGCCGGCTCGGCGCTGATGCGCGATCTCGATCATGCAGTGACGCTGATCGATGCGGTGATTGGCGCGGTCAATGTGCCGGTGACGGTCAAGATGCGGCTGGGTTGGGACGAAGGCGCGCTCAACGCACCCTTTCTTGCCCGCCGCGCCGAGCAGGCCGGCGTGAAGATGGTGACGATCCACGGACGGACGCGTTGCCAGTTTTATCAGGGAAAGGCCGACTGGCGAGCGATCGCCCAGATCAAGCAGGCCGTGTCGATACCGGTAGTCGCCAATGGCGATGTGAGTTCTCTTGCCGACGCCGAAGCCATGCTCGAGCAATCCGGCGCCGACGCGGTGATGATTGGCCGGGCGAGCTACGGAGCGCCATGGACCGCGGGGGCCATAGCCTTGGCGGCTGCCGGAGACAGGGCCGAAGTAGCGCCACGATCCTGCGATGCGTTGGCGCGATACGTGATTGCCCATTACGAGGACATGCTTTCGCTTTACGGCGTCGAAAGCGGGTTGCGGCAGGCGCGAAAGCATCTCGGCTGGTATCTCGACCGCCATGCGGCCGGCGTGACGCAAGAAACGCGCGCTGCGGTCATGACGTCTTTCGACCCGCCTGTCGTGATACGCGCCTTGCGGAAGGCATTCGTCGGCTCGGGCGAGTTGCCGATGGCAAGGGTCGCGGCGTGAACATTGCTACGCCGTCCGCGGCAGATATGGCAGCCGCCGCCCAGATCGTGCTCAACACGATCCGGCGCCCGGTGATCATGGTCGATACGAACGGCTACATCACCTATGCCAACGCCGATGCGGAGGATTTCTTTCGCTCCAGCGCGCCGATGCTGGCCAGGAAGACGCTGGCTCACTTCATTCCGTTCGGCAGTCCGATCCTCATCCTCGTCGATCAGGTGAGAGAGCGCCGCGCCCCGGTCAACGAGTACCGGGTCGACATTTCGTCACCGAGACTGGGCGTCGAGAGAGTCGTCGACATCTATGTCGCACCGGTGCCCGAACTGCCCGGATCGGTGGTCATCATGTTCCAGGAGCGCTCGATGGCCGACAAGATCGACCGTCAGATGACGCATCGGGGCGCCGCGCGTTCGGTGACCGGGCTGGCGGCCATGCTGGCGCACGAGATCAAGAACCCGCTTTCGGGAATAAGAGGGGCCGCGCAACTGCTTGAGACGGCGGTTTCCGACGACGACCGGGCCTTGACCCGCCTCATAACCGACGAAACCGACCGCATCGTCTCCCTGGTTGACCGTATGGAAATTTTCTCCGACGAGCGGCCGATCGACCGCTATCCGGTCAATATCCACATCGTTCTCGACCATGTGAAGGCGATAGCCAGAAACGGATTTGCGAGCCGGCTCAAGATTGTCGAGGACTACGACCCGTCGCTGCCGCCGGTCTTTGCAAATCGCGATCAGCTGATCCAGGTGTTCCTGAACCTCGTCAAGAACGCCGCCGAGGCGATCGGCGGAAATCCGTTGGGCGAGATATCCCTGTCGACCGCCTTCCGGCCGGGCATTCGTGTTTCCGTCCCCGGCACCCAGGACCGCGTGTCGCTGCCGCTGGAATTCTGTGTTCACGACAACGGGCCCGGAGTTTCGGAAGACATCCTGCCGATCCTCTTCGATCCCTTCATCACGACCAAGCCGAACGGCTCGGGGCTCGGTCTGGCCCTCGTCGCAAAAATCGTCGGCGAGCATGGCGGCATCATCGAGTGCGATTCGACGCCGCGCGGCGCCACCTTCCGTATCCTGATGCCGGCCTGGAAAGAGACCGTCGTTCCATTCGATGACTATGCCGAAGGAGACGACAAATGAGTGTTCAGGGGCAGATCCTCGTCGCCGACGACGACGCCGCCATCCGTACAGTCCTGAATCAGGCGCTTTCCCGCGTTGGCCATGAGGTGCGCGCCACCTCCAATGCTGCGACGCTTTGGCGCTGGGTGGCGGCGGGCGAGGGCGATCTGGTGGTCACCGACGTGGTCATGCCCGACGGTAATGCCTTCGACATGCTGCCGCGCATCAAGAAGGCGCGGCCGGAACTGCCGGTCATCGTCATGAGCGCCCAAAACACATTCATGACGGCAATTCGCGCGTCTGAAACCGGCGCATACGAGTATCTGCCAAAACCGTTTGATCTCAACGAACTCATCACCATCGTCAACCGGGCCCTGTCCGAGCCGAAGGGCCCCAAACTCGAGCAACGCGCCGACGAGCAGGGGGACGCGATGCCTCTGGTCGGCCGCTCGTCGGCTATGCAGGACATCTACCGCATGCTGGCCCGGATGATGCAGACCGATCTGACCGTGATGATCAGCGGCGAGTCTGGCACCGGCAAGGAACTCGTCGCCCGCGCCTTGCATGAGTATGGACGCCGCCGCAACGGTCTGTTCGTAGCGATCAACATGGCCGCCATTCCTCGCGACCTCATCGAATCCGAACTGTTCGGACATGAGAAAGGCGCCTTCACCGGCGCCCAGAATCGCTCGACCGGGCGCTTCGAGCAGGCGGAGGGCGGCACGCTGTTCCTGGACGAAATCGGCGACATGCCCATGGAGGCGCAAACCCGCTTGTTGCGTGTCCTGCAGCAGGGCGAATACACCACCGTCGGGGGCCGCACGCCGATCAGGTCCGATGTGCGCATCGTGGCGGCAACCAACAAGGACCTGCGGACGCTCATCAACCAGGGTCTGTTCCGAGAGGATCTTTTCTACCGCCTCAATGTGGTTCCCCTGCGGCTACCGGGCCTGCGCGAGCGCGCCGAGGATATCCCCGATCTGGTCCGCCATTTTTTTAAGCGCGCCGAGGCGGAAGGGCTTCAGTCCAAGCGCATCTCGGGCGGCGGCATCGAATTGATGAAACGCTATGCCTGGCCGGGCAACGTGCGGGAGCTGGAGAATCTCATCAGGAGGCTGGCGGCGCTCTACCCACAGGACGAGATCTCGGCGGAGATCATCGAGGCCGAGCTCCGCACCAGAGACCAGACGGCGGCGTCGGGCGGCGCGCTGGCGCCCGACAACATGACGATCGGCCAGGCGGCCGAGCACTTCCTCCAGCGCTACTTTTCGAGTTTCGGCAGCGAGTTGCCGCCGCCCGGCCTCTATCAACGTATCTTGGTCGAAGTGGAATATCCCCTGGTGCTGGCCTCGATGACGGCAACGCGGGGCAACCAGATCAAGGCAGCGGAACTGCTCGGGCTCAACCGCAACACGCTTCGCAAGAAGATTCGCGAACTCGGCGTCAACGTCTATCGGGCATCGAAACAGGGCTGACACAGGCTGTCGCCCCGCTACTCTGCGGCCGCGGCGTGCCAAACATTTTCGTCAGTGGCAGCTTGTTGCATAATCGCCACAATGCGTTGCATACATCGAATGCGATTCGAGAAACGCTCCCGGCACAATGTCCATTCAGGCCACCGCATCGCCAGAACTGCTCGACGAGAAGCCCGCGACGGTAGAAGGCCGTCGGCTTCTCGCCCTGCCAGGCGTCTTTGCCGTCATCGGCGCGCTGTTAACGGCCGCGGTTTCGTTTGCGATATTGGTCGGCATCACGCCGATCAATCCCGACGAAACCACGACCCTCGCGCTGATCGGCATCAATGCCGTCTTTATTCTTTCCCTCATGGGATTGATTGGGCGGGAGCTGCACCGAATCGCCGTCGCAAGGCGGCGCGGCAAAGCGGCCTCGCGGCTTCATGTCCGCATCGTCGCCATGTTTTCGCTGGTAGCTGTCCTGCCGGCCATTCTCGTGGCGGTGATCGCATCGATTACCCTCGATATCGGCCTCGATCGCTGGTTCGAGATACGGACCAAGACGATCATCAATTCGTCGCTGTCCATTGCCGAAGCCTATGTGCGGGAGAATGCTCGCAACCTTCAGGGCACGACGCTGTCCATGGCGAATGATCTCGACAATTCGCGCACGCTCTATAGCTTGGACCGAACCGGATTCCGGGAATTCCTGAGCCAGCAGGCGGTCGGCCGCGCGCTCGCGCACGCCGCGCTTATCCGGGAAGACGGTTCCTTTTTCATGAGCGCCACGACGCGTTCCGATTTTGACATGCCCGAAGCGCCAATCGAGGCGGTGCGCGAGGCAGCGGACGGACGGCCGGTGCTGATCGAGCCGCGCACGCGCAACATCGTCGGCGCAATCGTCAAGTTGCGGCAGATCGAGGAAGCATACCTTTACACCATTCGTCTGGTCGATCCGGAGGTGATCAAGGCGCGGCAGATCGTTACGGCCAACACTTTGGAATATCGCGGGCTGGAAGCGAATCGCCGCACGACGCAAATCGCGTTCGCGCTACTCTATCTCGGGCTGACCCTAATCATCGTGCTTTCCGCTATTTGGACAGGTATAGCGGTCGCCGACCGACTGGTGCGGCCTATCCGGCAGCTTATAGGCGCAGCCGACGAAGTTGCGACAGGCAATCTCGACGTCTCGGTGCCTGTGCGCCGGGGCGATGGCGACGTTGCCTCGCTGGGCGATACATTCAACAAGATGCTTTTGCAGTTGAAGTCACAACGCAACGAGATCCTGACTGCGAAGGATCTGGTTGATGAACGCCGCCGTTTTTCGGAAGCCGTGCTTTCCGGCGTCACCGCGGGCGTCATCGGCGTCGACCCCTATGGGGTCGTCTCCATCGTCAACCGGTCCGCCGAGACTATGCTGGCCATTTCCGCACAGTCATCCGTCGGCCAGAATCTGTCGTCCGTGCTGCCGCATGTAGGCCGCGTGTTCGAGATCGGGCGCAAATCCGGGCGTCCCGTCTATCGTGAGCAGGTGACTTTCTATCGCGCCGGCGCCGAGCGGACCTTCAACGTGCAAATCACGATCGAGGGAGAGGAAGGCGGAACGGAGGAGAAATCCTACGTCGTGACCGTCGATGACATCACCGATCTCGTGCAGGCGCAGCGCTCGTCGGCCTGGGCCGATGTGGCGCGTCGTATTGCCCACGAGATCAAGAACCCGCTGACGCCGATACAGCTTTCCGCCGAGCGCATAAAGCGACGCTACGGCAAGGTGATCACCGAAGACCGCGAGGTGTTCGACCAATGTACCGATACAATCATTCGGCAGGTTGAAGATATCGGACGAATGGTCGACGAGTTTTCCGCTTTCGCCCGTATGCCGAAGCCTGAAATGAAGAACATAGACTTGCGAGAAGCCCTTCGTGAAGCGTCGTTCCTGGTCGAGGTCAGCCGGTCCGACATCGCCTTTGAACGAGATTTCGGAAGCGAGCCTCTGCGTGGCACTTATGATAGCCGGTTGCTGGCGCAGGCATTCGGCAACGTCATCAAGAACGCGGCCGAAGCGATCGAATCCTCCGGCAGCGAAGGCGAAGCCGGCGCGATCCGCATTCGCGCCGCGCGCCTGGGCGGCATGATCCGTGTGGACGTGATGGACAATGGCAAGGGCCTGCCGCGCGAAAATCGTCAGCGACTGCTCGAGCCCTATATGACGACGCGCGAGAAAGGCACCGGCCTTGGGCTCGCCATCGTCAAGAAAATAATCGCGGACCATGGCGGACGGCTGGAACTGCATGACGCCCCCGCGGATTTCCACAACGGCCGCGGCGCGATGATCAGCCTGATCCTGCCTGCGCGGGAACAGTCGGCGGGTCAAAGCGACGCGACGCCCCAAGTTGAAAAACAAACCGAAAAGGTAAGTGATGGCGTCTGATATTCTGATCGTCGACGACGAGGAAGACATTCGCGAACTCGTCGCCGGCATTCTCAGCGATGAAGGTCACGAAACACGAACCGCTCACGACAGCGATAGCGCCATGGCCGCCATCGCCGATCGGGTTCCGCGGCTGGTCTTCCTCGACATCTGGCTACAGGGCTCACGGCTCGACGGCCTGGCCATTCTCGACCAGATAAGGGTCATGCATCCGGGGCTGCCGGTCGTCATGATTTCGGGGCACGGCAACATCGAGACAGCGGTTTCCGCCATTCGGCGCGGCGCCTATGACTTCATCGAAAAGCCGTTCAAGGCCGACCGGCTTATCCTGATAGCGGAGCGGGCGCTGGAAACCTCGAAGCTGAAGCGCGAGGTTTCCGACCTCAAGCTGCGCAGCGGTGAAACTTTTGACCTTATCGGCATGTCATCGGCGATGAGCCAGTTGCGCCAGACCATCGAGCGCGTCGCTCCAACCAACAGCCGGGTCATGATCATCGGACCGTCGGGATCGGGAAAGGAATTGGCAGCGCGAGCCATGCACGCTCTGTCGGCGCGCAAGGGCGGGCCTTTCGTCACGATAAATTCGGCCACGATTACACCGGAGCGCATGGAGATCGAGCTTTTCGGCACCGAATCCAACGGCGGCGAGCGAAAAGTCGGTGCACTGGAAGAAGCGCACCGCGGCATTCTGTACCTCGACGAAATCGCCGATATGCCGAAGGAAACCCAGGCCAAGATACTTCGCGTCCTGGTCGACCAGCAATTCGAGCGCGTCGGCGGCACCAAACGCGTCAAGGTCGATGTCCGCATCATTTCATCGACCGCGCATAATCTGGAGGCGATGATCGCCGACGGCCGCTTCCGCGAGGATCTGTACCACCGGCTTGCGGTCGTTCCGGTGATGGTTCCAGGCCTTGCGGAGCGCCGCGAGGACATTCCCTATCTGGTCGACCATTTCATGAAGCAGGTCGCCAGGCAGGCCGGCATCAGGCCCCGCCGCATCGGAGATGACGCGCTTGCGGTCCTCCAGGCGCATAACTGGCCCGGCAATGTGCGCCAGCTTCGAAACAATATCGAGCGGTTGATGATCCTGGTTCGCGGCGACGATGTGGAGGCGCCCATCACCGCGGATCTTCTGCCGGCCGAGATCGGCGACATGATGCCCCGCACGCCAAGCCAGTCGGACCAGCACATCATGGCGCTGCCGCTTCGGGAGGCGCGTGAAATGTTCGAAAAGGAATACCTTATCGCTCAGATCAACCGATTTGGCGGGAATATCTCGCGCACCGCAGAATTCATTGGTATGGAGCGCTCGGCGCTGCACCGAAAACTCAAATCGCTTGGCGTTTGAGTTGAGCGGCTTATCAATGGATCGATACTCTAGATGCGCGTGATCATCTGCGGCGCCGGGCAAGTCGGCTTCGGCATCGCGGAGCGTTTGGCCGCTGAAAAGAATGACGTTTCCGTCATCGACACGGCCGCCGACCTGATCCACGCGGTTCGCGATGCGCTCGACGTGCGTGGCTTCGTCGGTCATGGATCGCACCCGGAAGTGCTCGAGGCGGCCGGCGCGGCCAACGCCGACATGATCATCGCGGTCACGCTGTATGACGAGGTCAACATCGTGGCGTGCGAGGTGGCGCATGCCCTGTTCAATGTGCCAATGAAGATAGCGCGCATCCGGTCGCAATCTTATCTCCGGCCGCATTATCAGGACCTCTTTTCGCGGGATCACCTGCCGATCGATGTCATCATCTCGCCCGAACTGGAGGTCGGCGAGATGGTTTTGCGGCGTATAACGCTTCCTGGCGCAACCGATGTCGTGCGGTTCGCCGAAGACAAAATCTTCATGATCGCGATCGAATGCCTTGAGGATTGCCCGGTCATCAACACGCCGCTGGCGCAACTGACCGAATTGTTTCCCGATCTTGAATCGACCGTGGTCGGCGTTTCGCGCGATGGCAACCTGTTTATTCCGCGTTCGGCTGACCAGTTGTTTGTCGGCGATCTTGCCTACGTGATTACCACCAAGGACCAGGTGCGGCGCACGCTGGGGCTGTTCGGGCACGAGGAACAGGAGGCGACGCGCATCGTGATCGCGGGCGGCGGCAACATAGGGCTTTATGTCGCCCGCACGATCGAGCAACGCCAGAGCCGGACCAAAGTCAAAATCATCGAGGCCAATCGCGATCGAGCAGTGTCGGTTGCCGACCAACTGCGACGAACGGTGGTGCTAAACGGCAGCGCGCTCGATCAAAAGCTGCTTTTGGAAGCCGATATCCCCGATGCGGATTTGATGGTCGCCGTCACCAACAACGATCAGGTGAACATACTGTCCAGCGTCATGGCCAAGCGCCTCGGCTGCAAATCGAACCTGTCGCTCATCAACAACCCCGCACTTCAGGACATTACCCGTTCGGTCGGCATCGACGCCTTCGTCAACCCAAGCTCGGTCACGATCTCGCGCGTTCTTCAACACGTGCGTCGCGGGCGCATCCGCGCGGTTCACAGCGTTCAAAGCGGAGCGGCCGAAATCATCGAGGCGGAGGCGCTCGAAACATCGCCCCTTGTCGGCGCATATCTGCGCGATCTGGATTTGCCGGACGGCATGCGGATCGGGGCTATTTATCGGAACGGGACCGTGCTCAAGCCGCACGGATCGGTGATGATAAACCCGAAGGATCGGGTGGTGATCTTCGCGCTCGCGAGCGCAGTCAAGCGGGTCGAGCAGATGTTTCGGGTCAGCCTCGAATTCTTCTAGAGGACCGAACTGTCTTAGATGTTTTCCGCGATTACTCTTATGAGCTTTTCATTGATCGGGTCCATTAGTGGCGCGGTATGTGCGGTTTTGTTCCACTGTCTCATGAAGCCACGTCCTCAATAACCCCATTCCATGCGCGTCTATATGTTCTGACGACGTCCCAGTTGGGTCCATTCTCTTTACAGTGGTTCGGCTCGTGCATATGGTCCGCGCCGATCAAAACCTACTCCAGTGACAGCGGAATCACATCCAGCCATGCGTGCGGAAACCGAGAAACTTGTCGATGAAATCAGGCAGGCCATAGGCCTGCTGAGGAGGCATCTTTGACTGGGATCAGGCCCTTAAGCGGCTCGACTATCTGAACATGCGCGCCGAGGACCCGACCCTCTGGAACGATGCGCAGGAAGCGCAGAAAATGATGCGTGAGCGTCAGGGGCTCGACGACAGCATCAAGGCTCTAAGAGGCCTTGGCCAGGCGCTTGAAGACAATATCGGCTTGATCGAACTCGGCGAGGAGGAAGGCGACCAGGGCGTGGTCGCCGAGGCCGACGCCGCAATCCGCTCGCTGGCGGGCGAGATCAAGGCGCGACAGATCGAATCCATGCTGTCGGGCGAGGCAGACGCCAACGACACCTATATCGAAGTGCATGCCGGCGCCGGCGGAACGGAGAGCCAGGACTGGGCCTCCATGCTGCTGCGCATGTACACGCGCTGGGCCGAGCGGCGCCGCTTCAAGGTCGAAGTGCTGGAAATGCACGATGGCGAGGAAGCGGGGATCAAGTC